>NZ_JBKORL010000093.1:0-2699 GCF_047314525.1 Shewanella sp. BJSY2023SW007
AAAAATCACAGATCGATGTGAGCATCCAGTCGTCCTTCAAAATGGATGGACAGCTGAGATAGCGTTAAATTCCAGTTTTGAATCGGGTGTGACCACCGCTCCTGAGCCTTCAATATACCGGCGTAGAGCAGTTTGAGTAAACTGTTCTCGTTGGCAAAACCACCCTTGGTTTTCGTCAGTTTACGAAACTGACGATGTACGGCCTCAACCGCGTTCGTGGTGTAGATAGCCTTACGCACGTATTCCGGGTACTTAAAATAGGTCGATAACAGCGCCCACTTGTTGCGCCAGGACTTGATGACCACAGGATATTTGTCGCCCCATTTGGCTTCCAGCTCGTCCAGCGCCATCTCAGCTGCATTGAGGGTTGTGGCTTTATAGACACACTTTAAATCAGCCATAAACGCCTTCTGGTTTTTAGACGCTACGTATTTCATTGAGTTACGAATTTGATGAATGATGCATGACTGCACCTCTGTATGTGGGTAAATGGTTTCAATGGCTTCAGGGAAGCCTTTAAGGCCATCGACACAGGCAATCAGGATGTCTTTAATTCCGCGACTATGAAGATCGGTTAGTATACTTAGCCACTGATGTGCACCTTCAGTGTCTGAGATATACAAGCCCAACAGCTCCTTTTTTCCTTCTACATTGAGCGCCAGAATGGTGTACACAGCTTTGCTGACAAAGCGGCCATTCTCTTTGATTTTATAGTGAATAGCATCAAGCCAGAGGATGGGATACAGGGCTTCTAAATCACGTTCACGCCAAGCCTGAAGCTCAGGTAGCAGTTTATCAGTAATGGCGCTAATGGTGCCATTGGGGACTTCAATGCCGTAGATATCGGCGATATGGGCACGAATATCCTGATAACTTGTGCCCAGTGAAAATAGCGCAATGATTTTCCGCTCCATCTCATCGGTCAGGTATGTCTGGTTCTTTTTTACAACTTGAGGCTCGAAGGTGCCATCTCGGTCACGCGGAGTATGCAGCTCAAAGCTACCGGTAGCGGTCTTCAGTGTCTTACTGGTCTTGCCATTTCTGCGATTACCAGGCTGCTTATCTTCAAGATGTTGGTCGAGCTCAACATTGAGGGCCGCTTCAGTAAGCTGTTTAATGAGTGGGGTGAGAATACCATCTTTGCCGGTCAGGTCTTTACCTGCACGCAGAGCTTCAATGGCGGCTTCCATGTCGAATGTAGGTTTGGTCATTTGAATATCCTTTTGGGTGTATATTACTCAAATGACACAGATTTATGAACACTACCAGGGCGCGGCATAATAACCTCCTTGTTAAATGCTTAAACAAAGCATAGTCGGGGGCTAACTACCGTACCATTAATGCTGGGTGTCCATTTTTTATTTATCTCTACCTAAAATGTATTTAGAAAATATTCTAGCGCGTTCTACCCTAGCTTTTCGTCCTGTAGTTCCTGAATACATATACGAGTAAAAAATGCTGTAGTCAGAACCTTTTTCGTCTTTCTTTTCGAATACATCTTTATCGAACTGAATGAGCTTATCTCTGAAATTATCTGGCAAAGCTCCTAGGTTGAAACAAATCTCTGAAACAAAAGTAAAAAAGCAAGACTTGCGGAACCAGACTGAATCTAGAGGAAGGTCCAAATCCTCAATAATGGCAAATGTTTTTAGTAAGTTTGACCTTAGATGAGAAGAGTTTTTGAATTCATCATTGAACTTTGAAATTGTCTTTTCAATTTCGGTATCTCTATTGAAATATCCACCAATCTCCACAGTCGACATAACTAGAAGTAAAAAATGCAAATCTGCCATTCTAGTAAATTCAGACTCATGGAATACACCATATTTCTCTAGTGAAACACTTTCTAAAATCTCTTTGGCAGTTTTTATAAATTCTCCATCATAAACTGCATTGTGTATTTCCACATCTTCAAGTTTAAACTTTGTTAGATTAATTCTTCTAAATATCTCTCTTATAACCTCTTCTTTAACCTTGCCTATATCTCTGAAAACGACATTGTACCCTAGAAAGTCAATTCTCTTATCTTCGTTCAAAGAATCAAAGGGCTGTATTTTTTTAAGTGGCTTATCAAAATTATTTTCGATGTAGTTCTTTATCGTCGTTAACCGCTGCTGCCCATCAATAACATGCTGGGTGGTTTTTAATTTTTTTGTGTCAAGTGAACCTTCACAAACATAAATTTCTGGAAAAGGAAAGCCGCCAAGTATGGTTTCAATAAATTCCTCTTGGTGCTCTTGTGTCCAAACAAACTTTCGTTGAAAATCTGGGCGTAGAACCAACTTACCAGATTCAATATCTTGATATAAGTCAGCGATTTTTGGCGTAGTAACCGACGGTTTTATTTGATTAGCCATTTACTGACTCCTTAATTAAAAAATCAAGCCACCCATTATAAAACAATAACCTAATCTTCTTTCAGTCTGCGTTCAAGCACCGCTAGATGATCTGAGCCCCCGGAGGCCGAAAGATAGCCGTGAGTTGCAGAGGTTTGATAAAATCGAACCGATTTCACGCAAAAATGCGAGATTTGAGCCGTGCTAGCCCTACCCATGGTTTAGGGGATTTCAATGACTGCGGTTGAGATAGAGTGGGGTTCAAGCTGTTTGAAAGTACTGGCAACTGGTTGCAAAATGCCGTCGTCGCTTCTCCAAGTGTTCGCAGTAGCAGCTGAGCTCTTGCAAGGTGCCTACCGGCCC
>NZ_JBKORL010000094.1:0-1937 GCF_047314525.1 Shewanella sp. BJSY2023SW007
TGTTGGGCTTGTATATCTCAGACACTGAAGGTGCACATCAGTGGCTAAGTATACTAACCGATCTTCATAGTCGCGGAATTAAAGACATCCTGATTGCCTGTGTCGATGGCCTTAAAGGCTTCCCTGAAGCCATTGAAACCATTTACCCACATACAGAGGTGCAGTCATGCATCATTCATCAAATTCGTAACTCAATGAAATACGTAGCGTCTAAAAACCAGAAGGCGTTTATGGCTGATTTAAAGTGTGTCTATAAAGCCACAACCCTCAATGCAGCTGAGATGGCGCTGGACGAGCTGGAAGCCAAATGGGGCGACAAATATCCTGTGGTCATCAAGTCCTGGCGCAACAAGTGGGCGCTGTTATCGACCTATTTTAAGTACCCGGAATACGTGCGTAAGGCTATCTACACCACGAACGCGGTTGAGGCCGTACATCGTCAGTTTCGTAAACTGACGAAAACCAAGGGTGGTTTTGCCAACGAGAACAGTTTACTCAAACTGCTCTACGCCGGTATATTGAAGGCTCAGGAGCGGTGGTCACACCCGATTCAAAACTGGAATTTAACGCTATCTCAGCTGTCCATCCATTTTGAAGGACGACTGGATGCTCACATCGATCTGTGATTTTTAACGTGACACAGAATTTTGAACACCCTCCAATATAACGGTGGGCTTACACCGAACGAGTCAGAGCGAAGATACTGGCTTGAATACAAAACCGTGGCCAATTTAACTTGACCACTACACTTGTCACGCATGTAAAAGTGCATGAATAGTCAAAATTAAATGAGTCATTCCACTACCTCTACTTGTTTGTTTTTTCAGACCAGTACCCTAATTTATCTTTTTGAGCTGATATTAATAAACCTGGTTCAATTAACGCAGAGATGAAAAAATGAGCCGCAATACATGGCGCTAAGCTTCGATCACCTACCCAGTAAACAACCCCTAAAGCTAACCCCAGCATAAATGTAGAGAAAGCGGCATTGATACCGGCTTTGATATTCCTCAAACCCCAAATCAAATGAACAACACCAAAAGCTAGGCCAGATGCAATAATTTGGATAAAGAAAGAGAAGTTTTCAGAAGCTAGGTAATCCATTACCCACTTTCTAAATACTATTTCTTCTACGATTCCTGCACATAAAGCCGCAACGACTACAACCATTTTTAACAAGTCTACTTTGAACATGTATTGTTTAACGTCAGAGATTTTCGAAGCACTGTAGCAGTATAAGACAGTCACAAATAGGGCTAAATTCCAGCTTAAAAAAGTGCCATACCCTTCACTAGTGAAGCCTAAGTATGCAACAAACCCAGGAAAATCTGAAAATACATTAATTACAACAAATGTCCCCATCGTTGATATGATGATGGCTAAAGTTAAATATATAGGTTTATGATTCATGACATATCTATTGAACTATGATGATTTATGGTGCATGGAGGTAGAAAAGGTTGCAGTGATACACTGGTGATTGATCTATCCAAATCAACAATCAAACAGAAGTACACCGCAAAAAACATACAAACATACTACAAACATACACAAACATACACAAACATACAGGACATCCTAAACACTTTGCGAGCCATGAGGAAGCATATCATTCGGTCTCAATTGTTTATAAATGACGATGAAATATTGGAAGTAGACTCTCTAAGACGACTAATCTGCGTACTTCATACAAAAACTGCGGTTGCCAAGCAGGCCTGCAGCAGGCTTAAGCCTGTTTCTGCAAAATCGCCAACGGTTTAAGGTTAATGGGGATGTATTGCTTGGCTTTGTTGCTTACCCCGGCACCATTTACCGCCATATTTGGCCTTCATGGCACACATCGCATCCCATCGGCCACTCATGCCACTGTACTGACGGCGAAACTCCTTGGCGGAAGTTATCCAGGCATCGTCACTGATACCAAGCTCAAGCAGTAG
>NZ_JBKORL010000095.1:0-97222 GCF_047314525.1 Shewanella sp. BJSY2023SW007
TGTTGGGCTTGTATATCTCAGACACTGAAGGTGCACATCAGTGGCTAAGTATACTAACCGATCTTCATAGTCGCGGAATTAAAGACATCCTGATTGCCTGTGTCGATGGCCTTAAAGGCTTCCCTGAAGCCATTGAAACCATTTACCCACATACAGAGGTGCAGTCATGCATCATTCATCAAATTCGTAACTCAATGAAATACGTAGCGTCTAAAAACCAGAAGGCGTTTATGGCTGATTTAAAGTGTGTCTATAAAGCCACAACCCTCAATGCAGCTGAGATGGCGCTGGACGAGCTGGAAGCCAAATGGGGCGACAAATATCCTGTGGTCATCAAGTCCTGGCGCAACAAGTGGGCGCTGTTATCGACCTATTTTAAGTACCCGGAATACGTGCGTAAGGCTATCTACACCACGAACGCGGTTGAGGCCGTACATCGTCAGTTTCGTAAACTGACGAAAACCAAGGGTGGTTTTGCCAACGAGAACAGTTTACTCAAACTGCTCTACGCCGGTATATTGAAGGCTCAGGAGCGGTGGTCACACCCGATTCAAAACTGGAATTTAACGCTATCTCAGCTGTCCATCCATTTTGAAGGACGACTGGATGCTCACATCGATCTGTGATTTTTAACGTGACACAGAATTTTGAACACCCTCCTGAAAACAAACCCAAGCCAAGCCCCCTTTACCTGATAAAACAAAGCCTCGCGAGTTCGAGGCTTTGGATTCAAAACATTATTTTAATAATCAGAACATTTTTGGGGCCTTATACATATACCTCTTATCAATATAAAGCACTTTGCTTTCCATTGAGTTTGCTATCACTAGATATGACTTTTTATACTCTTTAGTCTCATTGAATCCTGCATATACCATGTACGAAAGATAATCACTATTCAATTTAATGTTCGAGCAATTTAGAGGTTTATTGTCAATCTCATAAGGCTCGTAAACCAAACTTTTACTGCCAGCTAATGCTAAAAGTTCATGCAGGCTTATAGATTCCTTGCCTACTAAGCCTAATGTTTCTCTGGCTTCTTTTTCAATTTCTGGGGGGCAAAAATCCATAGCTTCAGCCTCTGTACTATTACAACCTGTAACCATAAATAACATAGATATGATAAAAAGTTTTAATTCGACTCTCATTTATCCAGCTCCTTCTCTAACCCAATATACAGCAGGAATATACAGGACACCCTAAACACTTTCCGAGCTGCAAGAAAGCCCGCTGCAAGGTGTCACTCTCTGATAAATAACGACGGATTTTTGGAAATGAAACTCTCTGAGACGCTCACTTTCGGAGGTTCATGCAGAATTGCCCTTGCCAGGCCTGCCTGCGGCAGGCTTAAGCCTGTTTCTGCAAAGATCACAATCGATTTAGATTAATAGGGATGCATTTGCTCCAAGACTTTCTGCCGCCACAGCGGCTATCAACTTCGCCCAAGAGCAATTCATGAACCAGCGCTAAACTCAGCTGCCGAATCAGGGATTCGACAGCATTTCTCAGGCTGTGCCGCCGACCGTCAGACGGTCCAGTTTAAGCGTTGGCTGCCCAACCCCGACCGGGACACTCTGGCCGTCTTTACCGCAGACGCCGACGCCTTTGTCGAGTTCAAGATCTGTGCCCACCATGGAGATCTGCCCCATGGCTTCCGGGCCGTTGCCTATCAAGGTCGCCCCCTTCACCGGACTGGTGATCTCGCCGTTTTCAATCAGGTAGGCTTCAGAGGCCGAGAACACAAACTTACCCGAGGTGATATCCACCTGACCGCCACCGAAGTTGGGGGCGTAGAGGCCTTTTTTCACCGACTTGATAATATCGGCGGGCGCCGACTCACCGGCCAGCATATAGGTGTTGGTCATCCGCGGCATAGGCAAGTGAGCATATGATTCGCGGCGGCCATTCCCGGTGGGCTTTTGCCCCATCAGGCGGGCATTGAGCTTGTCCTGCATATAGCCCTTGAGAATGCCGTTCTCAATCAGCACTGTCTTGTGCGCCGGGGTACCTTCATCATCTATGGTCAGCGAGCCACGGCGGTTTTCCAACGTGCCATCGTCCACCACAGTGACCAACTTGGAGGCCACCTGCTGGCCAATCTTACCGCTGAAGGCGCTACTGCCCTTACGGTTGAAGTCACCTTCCAGACCGTGGCCAACCGCTTCATGCAACAAGACTCCGGGCCAACCTGCGCCCAGAACCACAGGCATTTCACCGGCAGGGGCGTCTATCGCCTTTAGGTTGACCTGTGCCTGACGCACGGCCTCGCGGGCAAAGGCAAAACACATGGGCAGGCCGTCATCAGCGGCAGCCATCAGGGTTTGATAGTGGTGACGACCACCGCCACCGGCACCGCCCCGTTCACGGCGGCCGTTTTCTTCGAGGATCACCGAGCAGTTGAAGCGTACCAGCGGCCGGATATCCGCCGCCAGAGTACCATCGCTGGCAGCTACCAGTATCTCTTCATGCACTCCGGCCAGGCTGACCACCACTTGAATGATGCGGCTATCCAGGCTGCGGATATAGGCATCCGCTTCCTTGAGCAGGGCAATTTTACGGCCCTCTTCCAGTGCCGCTATCGGATCTTCACTCAGATACAGCGCCTTGGCGCCGCGGCGCTTCCAGGCCTGAGTTTGATAGCTGCCCCCAGTCTGGGCTATGCCTCTGGCGGCATCGGCGGCGGCAGCCAGGGCCTTGGGGGTTATCTCATCGGCGTAGGCGAAACCTGTCTTTTCACCACTGATGGCTCGAACACCGACACCACGCTCAATATGAAAACTGCCTTCCTTGACTATGCCATCTTCCAGCACCCAGGTTTCATGACGGCTGCCCTGAAAATAGAGATCGGAAAAATCCACCTGGTGTTGGTGGATTCGCTCCAGGTAAGTTTGCAGATCGTCGAGGTGCAGTCCCTCTTGCAGTAAACTCTGTCCCACTTGGGTTAAAAATGGCATTGGGTCTCTCTCAATCCGGCCCTGTGGCCTTGTTGGTTATTTCCGCTTACCGTCGCCCAGTTGCGGCGGCAAAAATCTATTGTGTGTCTCTACGGGCATGGCGCTGCGCACCCGCGCTAACTCGGCCTTGTCCAAACATGCCTGCACCCAGCCTGTGCCTTCGGCCTTCTGCGCCAGAATGCGTCCCCAGGGGTCGACTATCATGCTCTGGCCCCAGGTCTCGCGGCTTCCTTGATTATGCTGGCCCCATTGCGCCGCCGCCAGTATAAAACACTGGGTTTCTATCGCCCTGGCTCTGAGCAACACTTCCCAGTGCGCCTCGCCTGTCACCTTGGTAAAGGCCGAGGGCAAGGCGATGATCTCGGCGCCTTGCAAACGCAGCGCCCGAAACAGATCCGGGAAACGCAGATCATAACAGATAGCCAGGCCGATGCGGCCAAAAGGGGTATCCACCACGCTTATCCGCTCACCCGGGCAAAAGGTATCGCTCTCGCGGTATTGGCCTGTACCGTCGGTCACTTCCGCGTCAAACAGATGCAGCTTGTCGTAGTCGCCGAGTACCTGCCCCTGATCATTAAACAGATAACAGCGGCTGTAAACCCGGCCATCGCCACAGGCTACCGGAATAGAGCCGGCCAGCAGGAAAACCTGAAACTGGGTGGCAAGTTCGGCCAAGCGCCGTTTAAGCGGACTTTGCCCAGGCTCACCGGCCCAGGCCAGCTGCATGCTCTCATGGCCGCCAAACAGCAGGCTGCACTCGGGCAGCACCACGAGTTGGGGTTCATTATCTTGGCGGGGAAGAGTCTCAAGCTGCGAGACGATAAATTGCAGGTTCTGTTCCGGCTCGCGGCAACTCTGACACTGTAGCAGACTGACTTGCATGTTCGACTTCCTGTTTCACTGGCACTTCTGTCTTGGGTTCACTCGGCGATTTGAGCGGCAGCGGCGTGACTTTATCGGCTTGAGGCAAAGGTTTTTCAGCCTCAGCGCCGCCCCCCTCTTCAACAGCCCTCACTGGGTCGCTGTTAAGCGCTTTGGCTTTGTTGTACTTGGCTTGATCGCCTTGGCCTGCATCCGAGGCCGCAGGCTCATCATCCTGCACATGAGTCTGTCCTTTCCCAGGCGCCGATTTGGGTTGCCGTGGCAGTACAGACTCAGGGATCTCTATCTCTTTGCTCTTTCGCTCCAACTCTTCCAGCTTGGGCTCTGACATGGTGCCGGTCAAGCGGAAACGTATCTCTGAAATAATCTCAATCACGGGTTCCAGCACCTTGGTCAGGGCAAAAGCCCCCAGGCCCATGGTCCAGGCACTGGTACTGAGCAGCACAACAGTCGGCACGCTGGAGGCCAGTTGCGGCACAAAGCGAATATCATAGTTGAGGCTCTCGGTAACCAGATCGGTATAGCCGCGCACCTTCATGTTACCGGCAATGGCGTCCATCTCGGTATTGGTGGTCTTGAGCACCCCGTTCTCCAGGGTCAGATCGCCGCCAAAGGAGTTGTAATACAAGCCCTTGCCAAACACATCGGTAAAGTCCAGTGACAACTTGCGTAAAAGCGAGTCCAGACTAAAGAGAGAGAAGATCCGCGCCCCCTTGTCACTGAGCTGTTCGATATGCCCCTTGCCGAGATCGAAACGTACTTTACCGCTGAGACTCTCCAGATTAAACGCCAGCGGCGCCCCCAGCCAGTTGAGCTCGGCCTTGACCTCCAGCGGCGAGTCTTTCACGCCGGGATCCAGTCCCAAGCGAGTAGCCAACAGATCAAATTTATCTCCCTTGAGATTGAGCTCGACCTGGGTCCGGTTGTTACCATCACGGCTCAGCCATTCACCCTTGCCCTGCAAACTGGCATCGTTGCTGCTGAGCGCCAAGGTCTGGATCTGATAGCCCGTCGCCGACGGGTTAGCCTGCAACAACAAACGCCCCAGCGCCATATCCTGATAGCGGAAATCATCCACCTCCACCGCCAGCGGCGGCAGGTCACTGCCCTGAAGCAGATTGGTTTCAGGCTCGGGCTCGGATTGCGCTTTGGAATCGGGCTCAGCCGCTGCTGCCGCTATCGGATTCAGATACAGGCGCGAGGCCACCAGCTTCAATCCTTGGCTGTACCAATCCGGATAGATCTCTACCCGACCGGAAAACTCCGGTGACAGTCCCTCTATCTGCCAGGCATGCTCTCCGGGGCGGGCACTGAGTTGCAACTCGGTAAAACGCTGCCCCAGTAGCTCGAGCTGTTTCACTCTGGCCTCTATCCCCTTGAGCGGAGGGAAGAAGGCCTTGTCGGCTGCAATGCTTGTAGTGCCGGCCGTGCTCTCGGTTTGAGTCTCATCCTGGGTCTTGGCCTGGGTCTTAGCTTGAGTCACGGCTTGAACTGCTGTTTGGCTCTCGCCAGCAGCCTTTTCGTCATGGTTACCACCGCCGACAAAGGCGTTGATCAGCGGCTGCCACTGGGCAAAATCCACCTCATCCAGGGCCAGCCGTAAGTGACCATCCTGCTTCTGCAACTGATCGCCGCTGCGATAGAGGCGCCCCAGCAGCAGGTCATAGTGTTTCAGGCCCTTACCTGAGTCGGCATCAAAGCCACCCCAGAATTCGGCCTTATCCCCCAGACGCACGCCCAGGGAGCTGGTCTTGTTGTCACCGAGCAGCTCGGCCTTGAGCGTCAGCGCCTGCCCAGATGCCTTTTGATAAGGCGGCGGCAACAGCAACTCTGTCTGCTTGAGATTGGCATTAACATTGGCTTGAATTCGATAGCCTATCTCATCAAAGATCAGCTTCAGATTCCCCTGCCAATCCAACGCGCCCTGATAAAAATCGCTTAAAGGATTATCCAGCTCGGACGGCAAGTTGGCGAGGTTCCACTGGCCCTTGAGCCTGGCATTGAGCCCCATATTCTGATTGACCTTGCCGGTATCGAACCCAAACTGCAACGGCTGGCCAAACAGGCTGGCACTCAAGCCTTCACCCTTGACCACCTCGTTATGAAAACTCACCTTGCCGCTGACCTTATCCAGCAGCACCCCTGGCTCACGGATATAAATCGGCACCCCGGCAAACTGGACATCACCGAGGATCTGCGCCTCTTCACCGTCATAGAGCGGAATACTCAAATCCAGCTTGCCGCTGACAGGCCCCTGAACCTGCACCACATCCAGGGTGATACCGACACTGTCTCTAAGCGGCGAGCGCTGCAACACCTCAGTGGCATCCTGCCCTTGAGTCGCCAGTTGCGCCTCGACCCGCAGCAGACTCCGGTGATCCATCTTGGGGATATAGACATGGGCGCCATCGGCCGCCACATTCAACAGCTTGCCCTTGTTGACCCAGAGATCCATCCGGGCATTTTCAAACAGCGCCTTGAGACTCAAATCTGTCACCGCCGGCCAATCCGGCTGGAAGGCATATTCGGCGTGGGTCAGATTGAACCCTGCCTGAAACACCCCGGAATGATCTTGATAGGGAAATCCGGCCAACTCACCGTGCCAGACCACGGCGGCATCATCGCTACGACCGGCCTTAAGGGCGCCTTCCAGATAATCGGCCAGCGACTCACCCATGGCATGGCGCGGGAAATAACGCCCGGCATTGGCGGCGTTGAGTAGTTTGACCCGGGAAGACAGCGCCAGGTGTGGCTTGTCGGCCAGCAGCAAACGCATCGAGGCGTCCAGGCTGATGTCGTCATTGCCCAGATGTAGTGCCGGCAGCACCAGCGCCTGGCGCTCAAGCGAGAAGCCCAGCTCAAAGGCATCGGCGCGAAAACTGAGCGGCGCCTTGAAACCATCGCCAAAGTCCAGTTTATAGTCCTGGCTAGGCAATGCCGCGCTGAGGAAATTGTTCCGCCATCCCAGGGAAAGATCGATTGGTGTGCTGCCAGGGATGGACTCGGAAGGCTGCCAGCTAACCCGCTCCAGCGCCACTTTGGCCTGCAGTTCACCGTCCTTGGGGCGATAGATAGCCAAAGGCCCGAGCTTGCCCTGAGGCTTGAGTTGCTGCCAGGTACGCAAGCCTTCCAAGGGCATGCCGGGAACTAGCGGTAACAGCGGCAACAAGCCATCGAGTTGCAGTTCATTGAGTTTGCCATAAAGCACCCCGGCGGTTTCCATGGCGTGAAACTCCAGCTTGGGCCAAGGCTTGTCATTGGTTGCCAGCTTGAGCTCGCTGCTGTCCAGGCGCCAGCCGTCGGCTATGGGCTGCCAGGCGATCACTCCACCGTCTATGGCAAATTTTTGTGGCTCATCTCTGAGCGACCAGCGCAGCCAGCTGGGCAACAGCTTGATCACCCCGGATTCCAGGCCACGGTTGGCAAACTCAATCCAGGCTTCCAGGTTAATCACGCCCTCCAGTGGCAGCTTGGTTTGCGGATCGTAGGGATTGGGCTGGCGCGAGGCCCACTTACCTAGATCCAGCGACTGCGCCTGCAGATAGGCCTGGCCCTTGATACTATCAGGCTTGTAGCCATCGCCCTTGAGATCCAGCCTGAGAGTGAGTTGTTCGGTCGCCGTTGCCAGCTCGTCCAAATAGAGAGCGCCGCTGCCCTGATGCAACTTGCCGCTGTTGCGCCAACTGAGGTCCCGCAGATGAATGGGACGATAATCATGGCTGCTGGACAGCAGTTGCACACTGGCATCGCGAATAGAAAAACGGTCCAGCTGCTCCAGCAGCAAAGCGTAGAGCCAATCGATATTGGTGGCTGGGGCAGGTTTACTTTCAGTATCAAGAGTCGCGGTCGATTTTTGCCCCAGATGATCCAGATCCAGCGCCAGTTGCACCCCGTCGAAGATCACGTCTTCCACTTGCGGGCCGGCGGTCATCAGACTCTGCCAAAAATCCAGTTTGACATCGACCTTGTCGATCATGAGTGTCACCGGCAAACGCTCCTGCGGCGGCAACACCAAGTCCTCAACCGTCAGCGCCGGGCCGAAAGCCTGCCAACGGGCCGACAGATTGCCTATCTGGACCTCGACGCCATATTCGCGCTCGACATAGTCGGCCAATTGCTGCTTGGCTTCATCCAGTTGCGGCAACAGCCCGCGGATGAGACTCACCATCAAGGCAAACAGCACCAAGGTCACGGCCAAAGTGCGCCAGCAATAGCGGCCAAGGGTTCGAGGGCAAAAAGACAGCCGCACTAGACCATCACCACATCATATTTACTCTGCACATACATGGGCTCGCAGTGAATGCGAATACGCTTGCCGATATAGACTTCGAGTTCAGCCACCAGGTGGTTCTCGTCATCGGACAGGCAGGCGTGTACCGCAGGGGCACAGTAAATCAGGAATTCATCGGCATCATAGGTGCGGTTGAGACGGATGATCTCGCGGAAGATCTCAAAGGAGACGGTATCCACTGTTTTCATCGAGCCGGTACCACGGCAGGCAGGACACTCGCCACAAAGTACATGCTCCAGGCTCTCGCGGGTGCGCTTGCGGGTCATTTCTACCAGGCCGAGGCCGGAAAAACCTGAGATATTGGTCTTGACCCTGTCATTGGCCAGTGCCGTGGCCAGGCTGTTGAGCACCCTTTGTTTGTGCTCATCCTGCAGCATATCGATAAAGTCGATAATGATGATGCCGCCCAGATTACGCAGCCTCAGCTGACGGGCAATCGCCTGGGTCGCTTCCAGGTTGGTGTTGAATATGGTTTCTTCGAGGTTACGGTGGCCGACAAAGGCCCCTGTGTTAATGTCCACAGTAGTCATGGCTTCTGTCTGGTCGATGATCAAATAGCCACCGGACTTGAGTTCCACCTTACGCTCCAGCGCCCGCTGAATCTCATTCTCCACATCGTAGAGATCGAAAATCGGCGCCGGGCCACTGTAGTGTTCTATCTTATCGGCAATTTCCGGCATGAACTCCTGGGCGAAATGCAGCAGTTCCTCGAAGGTGTGGCCCGAGTCCACCTGAATGCGATCGAGCTCGGCACCGACAAAGTCCCTGACAATTCGCACCGGCAAGGCCAAGTCCTGATACAGCAGCGTGGCCTTGGGCCTTTTGCGCCGCTCGCTGACCTTGGCCCACACCCGCCGCAGGAAAGCAGCATCCTGCGCCAGTTCATCCTCACCTATGCCTTCGGCCGCGGTGCGAATAATAAAGCCGCCGTCATCGTCGACAAAAGGCAGGGTAATCTTCTTCAGCCGCGCCCGCTCCTCTTCGGAGTCTATTCGCTGGGAAACCCCCACATGGCTTGAGCCCGGCATAAACACCAGGTAACGGGAAGGCAGGGTAATATCCGTGGTCAGCCGCGCGCCTTTGGTGCCAAGGGGGTCTTTGACCACCTGCACCATGATGTCCTGGCCCTGACGTACCAGCTCGGCAATATCACGCACCACGAAGTTGCCCTTTTCCACATCGGCAACGCACTCTGTGTGCGGCACTATGTCCGAGGCATGCAGAAAGGCCGCCTTTTCCAGGCCGATATCGACGAATGCCGCCTGCATCCCGGGCAAAACCCGACTGATCTTGCCCTTGTAGATATTGCCCACCAGGCCGCGCTTCATACGCCGCTCGATATGCACTTCCTGCAGGACACCGTGTTCTACCAATGCGACTCGCGCTTCCGTGGGCGTCACATTGATCAGCAGTTCTGACCCCATCTTCCGCGGAGCCTTGCTATTGACTGTGCGACTGGTATTCACGATTTACCCTTGTTGGATGTTAATTCATTGATTTTATCGACTGGCGGGCGTTAAAGCTGCTAAAAATTCGTCAGTTTGTGTAAGCGAGCTTACAAACATCCGGCCTTGTGCAACAGCGAGCGGGTTTCAGCCATGGGCAGGCCCACTACCGCCGAATAACTGCCTTCAATCTTGGCGACAAAGCTGCCACCCAGCCCCTGAATGCCATAGGCTCCCGCCTTGTCCATGGGCTCGCCCGAGGCAACATAGGCCTGAATATCGGCATCGCTCAAGTCGCAGAAGTACACCTGGGTGACCACCAGAGCCGCCTCTGTGCGCTTGCCATCGGTCAAGGCCACGGCGGTCATCACCTGATGACTGCGGCCACTCAGGCTCTTGAGCATGGCGCAGGCATCGGCCTTGTCCACGGGTTTACCCAAAATTCTGTCGCCCAATACCACTATAGTATCTGAGCCCAGCACTAGAGTATCAGACCCTTGCTGATGTTCAGGGTTCCCGCGCCACAGGGCTAAACCTGCAGCCGCCTTCTCTTCGGCCAAACGGCTGACAAACTGCTGCGGGGTTTCCCCGGCTTGATGACTCTCGTCGATATCGGCGGGCAGGATCTCAAAACCAAAGTTCGGATTTCCCAGCGCCAGCTGTGCCAAAAGCTCGCGGCGTCTGGGGGAGGCTGAGGCCAAAATCAGCGGCATATTAACGTACCTTGTAGTGGCGCCTGACGCGGCGCAGTATCCAGAAGACCCAGGGCCAAATGACCAGGCTGGACAGGGAAGGCAGGAATAGCTCCATGGTGAAATGCGCCCCTGATACCACAAACTGGGCCCAGAAAATAATCAGATGATAGAAGCAGATCAGGCTGGCGATCACCAAAGACTGCTGCCACATGGGGAAGTTACGCAACTTCTGAAAGTGCAGTACCACCACATAGATCACCAGGGAAATGGCCAGTGCGCGGATCCCCAGGGTAGCCCCCAGGAGAATGTCCAGCAGCACCCCCAACACCCAGGCGGTGAGAATATTGTATCTATGGGGCAGTGCCACGGCCCAATAGATCATCACCAGCACCAACCAATCGGGGCGCCAGGCGCTGAACATTTCCGGTACCGGCATGATCTGCAGCAGCATACCCAGCAACAGGGTCAGCCATACCGCCAAACGGCCATTGGCATTTTCCAGACTCATGATTCGGCTCCACTGTTGGCGTCGATTGCAGCCGGCTCTAGTGACTCAGGCTTGGCGCCGGGATGGTCTTCAGGCCAGATAAGCAGCAGATAACGGATTCGGTCCAGCGCCGCCAGCGGCTGCGCCGTGACCTTGAGGTAGCTCTGGCCATCGTCCCGGGAAACCGAAATCACCCGCGCCACCGGATAACCTTCCGGGAAGCGGTTGCCAAGCCCAGAAGTCACCAGCAGATCGCCGACCTTGATGTCGGTACTCTTGGCCACGTGTCTGAGTTCTATCTCATCGAGCTCGCCTATACCGTTGGCTATCAGGCGCACATCGTTGCGGGTAATACGCACCGGCAAGCCGTGTTTGGGGTCGGAGAGCAGCAACACCCTGGCGGTGAGTTCGCTGACCTGTACCACTTGGCCGACAACCCCCTGGGCATCCACCACCGGCTGACCGACAAACACGCCGTTGCGACTGCCGTGGTTGATCACCACATAATGATGGAAGGGGTCACTGGCCACTTCCATCACCTCGGCCACCATCTTGCGCGAGTCCATATGCACCGGCGAGCCCAGCAGTTCACGCAAGCGTTGGTTTTCCTGGCGCAGGTGTTCAAAACGCTGCAGTCTTTCACTCATCAGCAGTTGCTGGCGCAAGAGTTCTTTGTTTTGCTGCTCCAGCATGTCACGGGTCGCCAGACTCTGGGCAGACCAATCCAGCAGCTCACCTGGCACATTGGCCAGGTACTGTAGAGGGCTCAGTAAGGATGCCAGCGACTGTCTCGCAGGTTCGAGACGATCATTGGCAACCAGCAGGATCACCGACATGACCACTGCCAATGTCAACCTGAACTGATTTGAAATACCGCGAACAAAAATAGGCTTCATAGAAAAGCTAAGGCGGTAAGATACCGCCTGTGCTGGAAAGTATTAGTTTTCTTCTGAGAACAGGTCACCGCCGTGCATATCGATCATCTCCAGTGCTTTACCGCCGCCGCGGGCCACACAGGTAAGCGGATCTTCGGCGACCATTACAGGGATCCCGGTTTCCTGCATCAGCAGACGGTCCAGATCCCGCAGCAAGGCACCACCACCTGTGAGCACCATACCGCGCTCAGAGATGTCGGACGCCAACTCCGGAGGCGACTGCTCCAGTGCTACCATCACGGCACTGACAATGCCCGACAGCGGCTCTTGCAGCGCTTCGAGGATCTCATTGCTGTTCAGGGTAAAGCTTCTCGGTACCCCTTCGGCCAGATTACGGCCGCGCACTTCAATCTCCAGTACTTCATCGCCTGGATAAGCCGTGCCGATTGTGTGCTTGATGCGTTCGGCCGTGGCTTCACCAATCAGGCTGCCGTAGTTGCGGCGCACATAGTTGATGATGGCATCGTCAAACTTGTCACCTCCGATACGCACGGAAGAGGAGTAAACCACGCCGTTGAGCGAGATGATGGCCACTTCAGTGGTACCACCACCTATATCCACCACCATGGAGCCTGTGGCTTCGGAAACCGGCAGGCCGGCCCCTATGGCGGCCGCCATTGGCTCTTCAATCAGGTAAACCTCACGGGCGCCGGCACCCATAGCTGACTCCTTGATCGCGCGGCGTTCAACCTGAGTGGCACCTACAGGCACACACACGAGTACCCGAGGGCTTGGGCGGAAAAAGCTGTTGTTGTGCACTTGCTTGATAAAGTGCTGCAGCATCTTTTCGGTTACATAGAAGTCGGCGATAACCCCATCTTTCATTGGGCGGATGGCCTGAATATTGCCGGGGGTACGTCCCAGCATCTGCTTCGCCTCAGTACCGACTGCGGCCACGGATTTCTGCCCAGAGCTGCTTCGTTCGCCACGGATGGCGACCACGGAAGGCTCATTCAATACAATGCCTTCTTCACGAACATAAATGAGAGTGTTAGCTGTACCCAAATCGATCGACAGATCGTTAGAAAAAATGCCACGCAGCTTCTTGAACATGTAACTAGCCTGTATTCTGTGGAGTCAGAAGAAATGAAAATCAGCTAACTTTATCAATGCCTCCGGCATTCCACAAGACTCGCGGGGTTAACATTCGCTAATCCGTGAGGGTTTTTGGCATATATCTGTAAAAGCTGTCGCAATGCGCTGAGATAAAGTTGCCAAAAGCTTGGATCATGCCAATCCCTTGACATGATTTGTGTGCTTATTAAGCAAAAAAGGTTTGCACCAACATAAAGAGCCCGGCCGACAAAACTATGGTCATAGGCAGTGTCAGTACCCAGGTTAACAGGATCTGTTTAATAGTGTTTTTCTGTACTCCGGAGCCATTGGCCACCATGGTGCCGGCCACGGCCGAAGACAGGATATGGGTGGTAGATACCGGCATGCCTGTCATACTGGCGATACCGATAGAACCGGCGGCGGTCAACTGCGCGGCGATACCCTGACTGTAGGTCATGCCACCGTTACCGATTTTCTCGCCAACCGTGTGCACAATCCGGCGCCAGCCCACCATGGTGCCGCAACCCAGCGCCAGGGCAACGGCCACTATGACCCATAGCGGCGCATATTCGGTAATGGCGTTAAGCTGACCACGCCAATGTTTTAACTGACTGACTTCTGCAGCGGGCAATGGCTGCTTGGCCAATTTGCGGGTACTGTCATCGATACAAAGGATCAACTGCCTGGCTTGCCGGCGCTGCTCCTGGGTCAGCTGTTTAACCGTATTCCCTTGCTCAAGGAGCCTATCCAGGCTTTGCATCGAAGCTATGGCCGAGTCCTGACAGCGACTGTCGGCGGCGTGCTCACCCAAGTTAGCCACCAGCTGCGGGTTGCGATCATACAAGGCCATGATGCGCCGGTTGGCATCCTGAGCCTTATCCATATCGAAGCTTTGACTGTTCAAGTCCAGGGCAAAATACCCCGGCGCCATGCAGATAAGCACCAACATCACCAGACCTATCCCCTTCTGACCATCGTTGGAACCATGGGCGAAACTCACCCCCATGGCTGAAGCTATCAAGGTAATCCGGGCCCAGAATGGCGGGTGCTTCTTGCCATTGACCGCCATCTGCTCTGCCGGAGTGCGATGCAGTTTGGGCTTACGCCAGATACGTTTCATCACCAACAGCAAAATCGCCGCCAGAATAAAGCCCAGGGTTGGAGACAAGAGCAAGGAGAGCATGATATCTATCGCCTTGCCGGTATTGACGCCATCCAGCGGCGATTGGCCGTTGAGCCAGGCATAGGCACCACCGACACCCATGATGGAGCCGATCAGAGTGTGGGAGCTGGAGGCGGGAATACCGAAGAACCAGGTACCCAGGTTCCAGACGATGGCCGAGAACAGCAGGGAGAACACCAGCAACAGGCCTTGGGAGGAATCCATGTCCAACAAGAGCCCGACCGGCAGCAGATGCACTATGGCGTAAGCCACACCGAGCCCCCCCAGCAACACCCCGGCAAAGTTGAACAGCGCCGAGGCCAGCACTGCGCCTCTGGCCGGCATGGCATTGGTATAAATCACAGTGGCTACCGCATTGGCGGTGTCGTGGAAGCCATTGATGAACTCGTATGCCAACACAAAAAGTACAGCCAGGATCAGCCCCAAAGACCAGATCCACCCCAAACCCGCAAGCGCTTCCAACATAATTTAATCAGCCAAATACAGCAGAGGCTGTCGATTATGCTCAATGTGAGTTGAAGACAAAGTTAAATTATCTACATCTTGGCGCTTTAGTGATTTGCTTCACACTGTTGTTATTTGGCTTCAGTTAACTTCCCGCCAACTGATGATCCTGTCGTTGCCGCGATAGCGGCCAAAGAAGGCACTGGCTCTGGGGTCGCTAAGTGTGCCGTCATTGAGACCATTCCAATTCCAGTACCACTGCAACCATTCAGGCGTTTTGAGCGGCGCCGTCACCTTACCGCGATAGCCGGAGCTTCCGAGCGCACGCCACAAGAGTTCAAATTCACCGCCAAAGGCAGTGACTGTGTTGCCGCCGCTGGCGAAGCGGCTAATACTCTGCCCGGCACTGAGCGCAGGTTCATAGCGGTAACCCAGGGTGAGTTGATCCTGTTGATATTCAAGCGGCGTGTTGAACACACTGCAGTTATCCAGCTCGTTCAAACGCCAGCCACTACCATCCCAATACTCTGTCCTCGCCGCCATGCTCAAGATTTGGGTTTCCGGGCCAAAGGTATTGTCCAACAGCAAACGCCCATGACGCATCTTTTGGCTACCAAGACGCACGGCGCTGCAGCTGCCTGCCACAGAGCAGTCACCGCTGAAATCGCTTTGCATATTGCTCCCCTGCAGCTCGGCAATCTTGTCCGGATCCTGAATTTCCAGGCCTATATCCAAAAGCGGGAAAGGCCCGTCTGTTGCAACAGGGTCCTTACGGGCAAACTTGAGTTGCCCTTGGAACTCAGCCAGGCCATCCACCCAGGTATCTGAAGTGATCTCGCCCCCCGAAACCCGGCTGTCCAAGGCCACTCCGTCGAATTGATTGACTGCCTGATAATGACTGTAAGCCTTGGCAAAATCACCGACATAATTTTGGGTCACTTGCCTATCCAGTGCCAAGGCGCTGACTTTATAACTGACTTCAAATGGCTGATCCATATAACTGAAACCATTACAGGCGGGCAGCAAACTGGCTTCATCGACTCGGAAAAAAGCCGGCACAAAACGCCCGACTGGCATTTTGGTTTTGCCGCTCGGCCCCTGCCAATAAGCACTGGCCACCAAACTCGGGAAGGTCACACTGCCCTCGTAGGGCAAAGGCGCCGTGACGCCGAATTCAAACACCCCAACCTCACTGACCGCCTGAGCGAGCCGGTTATTCTCAGGCGTTTGCTGGCGCAGATGATCATACTGCTGCAGTTGCAGTTCACCGGGTTGACCTGAAGCCGGTGCAATCAACTTATGCCATAAAGAGAGACCCGCCTGTTGATAGGACGGAGTAGTAAGGTTTTTACAGAGATCGGCATTGCCATACTCAGACCAAGCCTTGGCGCTGATGCTAAGTGGGAAATTTTCCTGCGCTCGCCGAAAAGGCGCACAGGAGGCATCCGCGGCCTGGCAGTATTGCTCTACCTCGATACAGAATCCCAACGGGAAGCTGACAAAATCATCGGCGCCGTGCATCACCAGCCCCGCATCCCCTTCGCTGGTCGTTCCCGTATAGAGGGTGTTTAACTCGACCCGACCGGCATCGGCATAATTGATATCGATTCGGCTTTGGCCTTGACTATCGAAGGCCAAGGTCAGCGGCGTGGCGGCAGCTTGACTGCTGCCTATATCCTGCCAGCTCAGGGCGCCTGTCGGTTTCAGTTGCATCTTGGGTGAACCGACAACTACCGACAGCGCCTCACTCCAGAACGAAAGCGTCTTGTTGGTACTGGCAAAGGCCGGTACACACTGGGCTGTGCCATCTGACTTCATAGCCTTAACTAGCACTCCCGTCTCTGGCTTGTTGGCCAGCTTATCTGCCACATCAAAGATGAAACCACTATCGGCAAAACTCAGGCGACAGGCGGCCGAACTCAAGGGATCGCTGCCACTTCGGCAAAGGGTATCACTGCCGGGGCGTGTGGCCGGTGTCGAGGAGGAAACCCCCAGTGTCAGCGGCGTTTGATCAAACTTTTGCAGTTGAATTTGGGTACTGCCACCGTTGAAAGTCACCGAACTTGCCGGCAACCAACGGCCGTTACTGACGGGGTTAGGGCTCAGATTGGCGGTGACAGTACCAGTGAAGAGCTCTGAGCAGCTGGCATTTTTACAGGCCCTCAAGGTGATGGGTTCGGCGCGACAGGTAAAAGGCGCGCTGCTGTAATCAAACTCAAAATGATGCACCTGCTCGCCCACGGGTTTTGACTCCAGGGCACAAACCTTGAAATTGTCTATCTCATGGTTGTTGTTGGCATCACCGGTAGAGCCGGTCAGCGACAGGTAAAAATCTGTCGGCACACGGCTTTGGCCAGGAAAGTTACGGGCATTGAATGGGCTCACCAGAGTTTGGTAACCGGCACCTGTATCTCGCTCAACAGACACCATGGCCATGTTGGCCTGGCGGGAATCTACAGTAATCTTATACTTGTGCCCCGGCGCAGGAGACTGAGAGCCTCGAACATCAATACCGGGACTGATAGAATCTTCCGTCCCCTTCAGGTAACGATAAGAACCCGCCTCTGAACCACGAATAGAAACAGATTGTCGAATCTCCCCCAGGCCTCCGACACGCCCTTCTGTAGGGTTGGAAAAATTTCCGTATTCATCCAGTGCCACCCCCAACCAGCCTCCGGCAAAACCCGGGGTACCATCATTACGCTGGGCATAACCCAAGGCGCCACCAAAACTGCCCGGCTGCGGCGTCACCGCCGCATCAGAAAGGATCACCGCCACCCCATCACCGCCGGTGCCACGCCGGGGCGACCAAGCGTAATAATCAAATTCAACTGTTACCAGGTTGCCTTCGGCCGGAAACAAGCGCTGATAGGTACTGGAGGTTGCCTGATTGCCCCGGGCAGGAGTCAAACGCAGACGTCCGCCCACTATGCTGGGCGGCACTGAATTGCCCAGCACCTTGATGGCCCAATCATCTGCCGATAGAGAAGCCGAATTAAAATAATCTTTGAAACAATGCAGTTCCTGCGGTGGAGGATCCACTATGACTTCGTTAACTTGAGTATCACTATTCATTACCAAATGGCGACTGGTTACTCTGCCATTCACCACAGCTCTATTATTTAAAGTCACCGTACCGTCGGCGTATACATAACCATTAATTGTACTATCGTTATTCAATGTCAGGCCGTTATAGGCCACTATGGTCAATTGCCCACCCGAAGCCACATTAATAGTCGCACCATTTAATTCTGCATTATTCGAGATAAAAATGCGGCTGTTACCTTGCACATACAACTGAGCACCTTGATTAAGCTGCAAGGTTTCCAGCCAATAATCTCCCTGTGCCAACATTAACCTGGTATTGTTACCAAGCTCCATTGAACGGAAACGATATTCCATATTCGCATTAGAGAACGTGCCCACACAACCACTGTAGATTGACAGCCTTCCCCACATATTTTGCACGGCACTTTGCTGGGTCAGGGTTGCACAATCAGAAATCGAGCTCCAACTGGTACTCGTCTTAAATCGATTTTCGTTGGCATTAAGGTTGAAGCCACCAACACTAGAACTGGCAATCTGGCATTGCATTCGCCCACCGTTACCATCATCACACGCATCCGTAGGTGACCCGTTATTTATTGAGCAATACTTCAATGCCATCCCTTGGGTTCCATTGATTTTAGCATTGTTATATAAGGTTAGAGATGAAGTACCCTGCGCATTACAATTCCGATTGTTATTACCATGATGCCCTTGCACCACTGCTGGAAAAATTTCACTATTATCAATAACCTCGAATGACATTGCCTGAAATGAGCAACATAAGGTGATAACCCACAACAAGTATCTATTCACGGGCTTCCACCTCCACAACCCGGCTCACTCTCAGACATTGACTGTCATCAGCCGCGCCCACACCACAACTGCCGCTCTCGCATACCGCCTTGCTGCGGATACGATACAACTTGGCACTGACCGGGCTGGTATCCTGGCTTAAGGTCTCGCAACTAAGCTGGACATTACAGCCATGAAACCCGGTCACGTCCGGCACCGTCCAACTTGAACCCACGGCGGCGCAACCGGCAGTGCCGCCGCTTAAGGGGAACAGCCTGGCCAGGGCCGCATCGGCGCCGCTGTTGGCAGCATTGAGCGCCCTTAAGCCCCAGACTTCCAGGTTGACGCCCTCGTCGGCGTCGCCGCCAACCCGCAACAGAGTCACCGCCAACAGCGACATCACCAATATTACAAAGATGGCTATCACCAAGGCGCTGCCGCCCTGATGCTTTTGCGCATAACAGTGATAATTTCGACTAAGGAACATTGATCACCTGCACTTGATGTTGATACTGAAACTGCTCGCCGACAACAGCAAACTGCGGCTGCAACTGTACTATGGCGTTGTTAACCAGAGTCGCAGGCAACAAACGCACCGCCGGGTTGGTGGCCATATCATTACTCAAGCCTTCGGCCATCAAGGCTCCAGTGCCCATGGTATCGGGCAGAGGTTGGCCGGCATGATAACCATAGTGGCTATAACGGCGAATGCTGCCATCCACGGAAGAAAAGCAGTAGCTGACAGGTTGCCCGGCCACATAAAAGCGCTTCGCCGGCGAGGCTTCGGCAAAATTAACCGCAGCGGCAAACTGCAAGGTCAGCAGTGAGCCGTTGGCAGTGACCTTCTCTATAGCGTGACGCTTGTTGCTGCCACTGCCATAAACCTCCGCATTGGTCAGCGGATACACCAGCAATTGTTCACCGGCCGAAACCGCCGTTGCCGGTGCAAATGCTGTGGCATTGTCCGCCTGGACATCCGGCGCCAGTGGCAATGACAGATAGCTGCCGCTGGCACTGATGGGCAGAAACTCCAAACACTGCAGCTGAGAACTGGACTGCAACCTGAGGCTGGAAGGCACGGCATTACGCAGTTCCCGGCTCAGGCGCTCCATCACGAAACGGCTGCTGCCCAGCACTCTGTCAACGGCGGTAGAATCCACAAAGATACGGGTACCAAAGATAATAAAGCTGCTGACACCCACCACCAGAACCCCCAGGATAAGGATCACAGTGACTAACTCCACCAAGGTAAAGCCCTTGGCGAAAACCTGTCCTTTGAGCTGCATAAATCCCTTACTCTGCCTGCTGCGCATCAGAAATTACTCCTCAGCACGTCGTAACGGATAGCTTCGCCTGCCGGGGTGGTTACCGTGACAGTCACCAGCTTGCTGTTGGCTTGATACTGGGATACCTGAACGCTGAGGCGATAGCCTGGATAGTGTTTAAGATAATTCCGGCTGGCATTAAGCATCAGGCTCTGCTCGTTAAGACCGTGGTAATCGTCGATATCGTCAAATTGATCCCGACTCTCACCATCCGGGCCATAATCGCTAACCCGGGTACAGCTGACACCGCCCAAACCGTCACAGGCGGGTAGACCACCGTTGGCGCCGCTATGCTCATCATAACGCTTGCCCCAGATTTCATTGATCACAGCCTGAGCCAACTCGGCGCTGCGCACTCTATGCAGGGTCTGCGCCGCGTGATCGCTTTGGGGAAACAGCACACTGGTCAACAGCACTAGGGCGATACCGAGCACCAACATGCCGATCACCAGCTCTATCAGGGTGAATCCCCGCGCTTCAGCCCTCATGGATATAGCCCTCGGACTCTATGGCGATAGTCAGGGTTTCATCGGCGACCACAGAGAGGCAGGCGCCATTGCAGGCAAGGTTAGTGCGGCCCAAAGCATCGAACTGGATCTGAAAACTGTCAGCGCCGTTACTTTGAAGCAGTATCCGGGTATTGCGCGGCAAGCTTTCGGCGCTATTACTGCGGATAAGGGTGGCGCAATCCTGGGTCAAATGGCTGAGTTGATAAGCGCCGCTGCTGATAGTGAGTCGATAACAGCGGTCGGGATTATTGAGAGCCAACATCTGGGTCTTTTGCAGCTCGGCAATCAATTCCTGTCGCAGCGTCCAGGCACTGTAACTACTGGAGGATACCAATTTGGGCAGCACCACAACAGAAAGTATGGCCAGCAACATGATAGTCACTACCAGCTCCACCAGAGTAAACCCCCGGGCGCCTGTGCCCTTGGTCGCAGCCATATGATTTCCCGCCAACGCTATCCCCGCTCAAGTATGGCAAATAAGCTCAATAGTTTGAATCCTGACGTAAAAAAGGCCTGCTTGGCAGGCCTTTTCAGCTACAGGCTATTAGCAGTTGGTATCCACGATCTCATATACGGGCAATGAGTTACTGGTAGCTTCCGAATACTCAACAAAGCATTTATAGGTGTCTGAAGGCGTTGTTCCCTTGCGATAAATGATCACATCAGCAGCACTGACATTGGCTGCGCTGGGAGCTGCGATAACCCAGTCCCCGCTGGAGGTGGTATCTGCTTCCAGAATTTTGAGAATATTGGTTGCATCAGCCTTCACATATCCATATACAGCAGTGATATCCGCACTATCATCCCCTGTAAGATCAACATTGTCACCATTGCTACCGTCGTCTTTTTCTTTACCTTGAATAGCAGCTTTCGAATAGAGCAAGGAATTACCGCCCTGTAACGCTGCTTTCATACCAGAAAGAGTTGACTTGGTTGCATCTGATTGCAGATTCAAAAACTTAGGCGCTGCAGTGACGGCCAGTATCCCCAAAATGATAATCACCACCACTAATTCAATCAGCGTAAACCCTGTTGTTTATTCATTTTCTATCCCTTTCAAATTAGCAATCTGTACCTGTTACCACATACTTTGGCAACGAAGTTACTGTGGCTGGGGTGTAGTTAATACGACAGGCCTCACTGCCTTTCTTACCCTTGGGGACAATAATGAAAGAAGTTTCACTGACATAGATCACCCCAAAGTCTTCAGTTGCAACGGTATCTGTTCCGGTAATAGCCTCGAAAGTATTGTCCATGGCTTTTTCCAGATTGGTTTTCACTGTGGTGGAATTGGTCGCACTATCCAAATATCCAAAATCCACAGTAACACTAATATCACTGTTACCACTCTTGCCAATGACAACACTCTCACCCGCAGTTTTACCTTGACCGGCAATAACAGCCTTGGAATACACCATGGCATTGGCCCCCTGAAGTGCCGCCTTCATTCCCTGGAGAGTGGATGCTCTGGCATCGGATTGCAGATTGATAAACTTGGGCGCTGCTACCACAGCTAAAATACCGAGAATGATGATCACCACCACCAATTCTATCAAGGTGAAACCTTGTTGTTTTCGCATAGCGCTTTCCTTTGGTTCAAAAAATACAATTCAATCAGTTGCTGAAACTCAAGACCTGGCCGGTTCCCGGGTTATAGGTAATACCCTTGGCACCTGTGGTGTTGAGATCCGGCGCCGGTGTTGCCACGCCTGAACTTTGGTTCAGTGCCAATGATGCCACCTGATGGTAAACACAGAGATCCAGCCCGGTTATTAAAGTACCGTCAATGGCTGTAGCACTTACACCTGCACCATCCAGGGCTCTGACGGTATAACGTTGTTCTCTGGCGTCAGCGGTATAAAGCACATTTTTGGGCGCGCTCTGAAGCACAGTATTAAACACTTGCTGGCAACTGGCATCATCCATGGAAGTGGCCGAAGTATTGCCAGTGCCGGTTGGATAACCGAAACGGGTGTCCAAAGACACGGAAATACCATCGAGGAGCACTGACGTATTACGGCGACCATCAACCTCCCATTGGGAGCGTACAAAACTCACCGCCGTAGCCAGGCCACCCGTCACGCCTTCGAGGCTGGCATCCTCGGCATCATCTGTCACATTCAAAAAACGCGGAATAGCAGTTGCGGCCAGCAGGCCCAGGATAACTATTACTATCACCAACTCGATTAACGAGAAGCCTTGCATCTGTCGTTTCATCTAGGTTTCCTCCACCTGTTCGCCATGGATATTAGCAGCTCCGTTAAGATAAAAAACCATTTAGTCAATAATCTGTATTTGACGTCAAAAAAATGACCCTTCCAGTGTCCAACTGATAGCTCAAACTGTCACCGGCAGGGCTCAGATAACGGCAACTTTGATCCCGGTTGATAAACTGAGCTTGAATCACCGCCTTATCCGGTATACCTCCCAGAAGCTGCTGCCAAAGCACCTCGCAGCCTTTGTCATCCCGGCTGGGTGCCTGTGGCCAACCGGCCGGATTCATTGCCAATGGACTAGGCTGCACCTCGTGATCCAATGTTTGCCAATCCAGTTGCATCTGTTCAGGGCGCCCCAAACGCAACCACTGGGATCTCACCATAGCTATCACATTCAACAACCTGTGGTGTTCAAGCTGCAGCCCTCTGGCCGATACCTTGTCCACAGCAGAAAAATAACGCATTCCCAACACCGCCAAAATAATCAACAGAATCAACAGCGCCGCCATACTGGCAAAGGTTCGCAGCAGATCTTCCTCAGCCTGATGCTGGCTTGGCATCAGCCGCCTCCCTTGACCACATTGAGCATGTCCCACATAGGCAGATAAATACCCAGGGCCAGGATTAACACAACAACTGCCACTATGCCGATCAAAATAGGTTCCAGCCTGGCGGTGAGGTTCTTGAGGTCATAATCTACCTCACCCTCATAAAAATCGGCGGCATCATTGAGTAGCTGATCTATGCGGCCGGTTTCCTCCCCAACCGCCACCATCTGCAACACCAGAGGCGTAAACAACTGACTCTGATTGGAAACCCTCAGCATGGATTCCCCCGCTTCGACCCCGCGGCGCATGTTGACGATTCTGTCGTGCATATAACTGTTATCCACGGCGTCGGCCACCAAGCTGAGCGTCTGAGTCATGGGCACCCCGGCGCTCAACATCATGGCGAAACTACGGCAATAACGAGCCAGGGTCGAGCGCTCTATGATGGAACCCACCGCCGGAATATGCAGTTTCCAACGATCCCACTGCTTTTCCCCCTGCTCGGTTTTGTGCCAATAACTCACCCCGAGTACAGTTACCACCAGCGCCACCAGCATCAAGGGCCAATAATTGACAAACAGGTTGGAGGTACCGATAAGCAACCGGGTCGCCCAGGGTAATTCGGCACCGAAGCGGGAAAACATTTCGGCGAACTTGGGGATCACCATAATATTGAGGATCACCAGTGCCAGCACCACCGCCAACAGAACAAACATAGGGTAACGCATGGCAGATTTGATCCGTCTGCGGGTTTCCTGCTCCCGCTCGATATAACCGGACAACTGCAAAAAGGCATCTTCCAGTTTGCCGGTGTTTTCTCCCACATGCACCATGGAGACGAACAAGGCGTCGAACACGTCCGGATGGTGGTTCATCGCCGACGACAGCGGCCGCCCGGCGGTCAACTGCTCTGAGACATCCTGCAACGCCTCTTTCATCCGCTTTGAATGGGTGGTTTCCGCCAGCCCGGCAATGGCTCGCAGAATAGGAATGCCGGAGCGGGTCAGGGAATACATCTGCCGGGTAAAGATCTGCAGTTCATCCAGGCTGACTCTACGTTTCAGTAGGCCCTTGAGGCTAAGATCCCGGCCCGCTTTGACCTCATTGAGTTCCAGCGGGATCACGGCTCTGGCCAGCAGTTGATCGGCTGCCGCACTTTCAGAGGCGGCATCCAACTGCCCTTTTACCTGTTCACCACCGGCATCCCGGCCCCGATAGGCATAAAGCGGCATAATCAGACCTCATCCCTAGCCATCATCTCGGCCGCCAACGGCACCTGAGCTTCAGAGACATCTTCCACCAACTTGGCGACCTCTTCTATGGTTGTCAGGCCAGAATGCAAATACGCCAATGCCGATTCAGCCAGCGGGGTAAACTGCTCGCTGGCGTAAGCGGCGCGGGCAAACTCATGGGGATTACCGCTGCGCATCGCCTCTATCATGGCTTCATCCAGTTCGAGGATCTCAAATACCCCAATCCGGCCACGATAGCCGGTGCCGGAACAGCTCTGACACCCAGTGCCCACTCTAAACCTGGCATCGGAAAAGTCGCGCTTGCTGATGCTCTGGAGCCAGACCCTGTCCTGCGGCGTGAGTTGATAATCTGTGGCGCAGTTCTTACACACCCGCCGCACCAGGCGCTGGGCGATAATGACCCTGAGGGCACTGGCCACCAAATAACTGGCCGCCCCCATATCAAGCAAACGCAGGGCGCTGGTAATGGCGTCATTGGTGTGCAGGGTCGAGAGCACGAAGTGACCTGTCAGGGCGCCGCGCAAGCCGATTTCGACGGTTTCCTGATCCCGCATCTCCCCCACCATTATGATGTCGGGATCCTGGCGCAAGGTGGTGCGCAGTACATTGGAAAAATCCAGGCCTATCTTGTGATTGACCTGCACCTGGTTGATCCGCGGCAGTTGGTATTCCACCGGATCTTCCACAGTAATGATCTTGCTCTCAGCCTTGTTCAACTCGCTGAGAATGCCGTAAAGTGTAGTGGTCTTACCCGAACCTGTAGGGCCTGTGACCAACAACATGCCGTGGGGGCGTTTTATCTGCCGCCGTACCCGCTCAAGAATATGAGGTGGCATCCCGGTTTCATTCAGGGTCAAGAGCCCTGCCGATTGATCCAACAGCCGCATCACCACAGACTCACCGTGATAGATGGGCATGGTAGACATACGCACATCTATCTGATGGCCTTTGATTTCAATATGAAAACGGCCATCCTGGGGCAAACGTTTTTCCGAGATATCCAAGCCGGCCATCAGCTTAAGCCTGAGCACCAGCGCCGCGGCGATATTGACCTCTTTGAGCACGTTTTCCTGCAACAGACCATCCACCCGCTGGCGGATCCTGAGCGACTTGTCACCGGGTTCAATGTGAATGTCCGAGGCGCGGATCTGCACCGCATCCTCGAAAATCGACTGCAACAGCTTAACCACTGTGGTCTCGTTGTCGCTGTCGCCTTCAGTCAAACTGGCGAGATCGAACTGATCATCGGCGGCGTATTCCTCCTCCAACTTACCGGCCATCTGGGCAATGTGGCCGGTGCGGCGATAGAGGTTGTCAAAAGCATCGAACAGCTGCTGTTCCTTCACCACCGCCAGTTTCAGGCGTCTTGGCGCCAACAGCACATCCAATTCATCCAGCGCCTGCAGATCGGCAGGATCGCTCATGGCCACCAGCACGGAATCGCTATCGGCCTCAATCACCAAAGCTCGAAAACGCCGCGCCTGCACTTCAGACAAGAGGTTGACCACCTCGGCAGGAATGGGGCGCTTGCTGATATCGATAAAGGGAATATTCAACTGATGCGAGAGAAACTGCAGCAGCTGCTCCTCGCTGATAAAGTCCATGTCTATCAGGGTGCGTCCCAGCTTGCGGCCGGTTTGTTTTTGTTGTGACAGCGCGTTTTGCAGCTGCACCTCGCTGATAATCTGCTCCTGTACCAGGAGATCACCGAGGCGCATTTTCAACTTGGGTTTCACTGGCGGCCTCCTAACTGGACGAGTCGGTTTTCTATGTAGTCACGGGCATCCGAGGACAAGCCCTGGCGCTTGAGTGCTTCCTGGTAACTGGCCTTGGCGGCATCATAATCGCCACTCGCATCCTGGGCATAGGCTAGCCCCAACCACCAGCGCCCCTGAGAGGCATCCTGCTGGATCAAGCTAAGATAACTTTGTTGTACCAAGGGCCAATCCTTGAGACTTTGGCCAAGTTCCGCCTGCAGCAGCCATTTCTCGCGCCCAAGCTCGCTGCCATCGGCTATCTGTTGCAAACTGGCAAGAGCCAGAGGTAACTCGCTGCGAGCCTTCTGCACCCGGGCCAGCAACAACCAAAACACTGGTTGCTGCGGATAACTTTCGGCACCTTGACGCAGCAGTACTGCCGCCTTGTCCAACTCGCCACGGCCATAAAACAGCGCAGCCAGCTCCTGGCGGGCGTTGTGATTAGCATCATTCAAACGCAAGGCTTCGGCATAGGCCGACATTGCCTTGTCTGTCTGTCCCAGTTCCTTGGCCTGTTGTCCCTGTTGTAATTTCTTTTGCGACAGCTCTGCCGGGGTCAGAGAGACCTGAGTCACGCTCATTTTCGTCTGGCTTGGTTTAGCAGCCGCTGATCTGGATTGGGTTATCCGGCCACTCTCATTGGAGCTGGGCTTCTGCTCCAAGCCTGACTTTTCATTGCGACCCGGTGTTTTTATTTGTGCTGACTGAGCCGGCTCTTGTCCAGCCTCCTGTCCGAGCGGCTCTGCCTTGGCGGCCGGAATATCACTAACGGCCTTGGTATCAAATTTCCCAGAGGCGGCACGGCTCGAATTGAAGCTGCCCGTTTCTGAGCCATAGATTTCCGGGCTTTTTGTTTCAAAGTCGTTCGTTTCAGAGCTTTTTGTTTCAAAAGCTGAGCCTTGAGCATTCAAGCCCGTATCAGGAGCTTTGGATTGTTCACTTGGAGCCAGGCTCTTGCTGGGAAGTTGCAGCACCGAGATCTGCGCCTCAGGATTCAAATTTAATCTATCACTGCCATCGGCAGCACTTGAGACTGCCCTCGGCTGTGGCCGATTTCGGCCCGTGGGCCCAGGCTCATACGGCACAGTCTGCGATGGCTCTGCTCGGTCACCACTAAAGTTTTGAGTTTGGGATGAGCTTGGGTTGTTACTTTCCAGATAACCCCCCAGCCATAATCCCAGCGCCAACAAAGAGATGCCGAGCAGTGTGCCACCCAGCAACAACCACCAGGGGGTGGCCGCCGCGTGACTGGCCTGCCCCACCGGCACATGAGCTAAGTTGTGGGGCTGCTGGCGTTTATCCAGGTCCTTGAGCATCTGATTGACCACGCTCATAGTCCAGTTCCCCTCATGGCATAAACCCCGATCGAGGCGCCGACTGAAGCAAGGAGCAGCGCTAGAGTCGACCAAAGCCAGCGCCAGTTGGAAGTACGGGAAGCATCTTCGGTATCCTTGATGGCGCCTTTGATATGAGTGGATGTTACTTGCTGTTTACCTTCACCGAAACAGAGCAGCAGCGCCTTGTGCGCCAAAATATTCACCAATCTGGGGATCCCTCTGGCGGCGATGGCAATACGCTTACTGTCTGCGGCGCTGAACAACGCCGGCCCCTGATAACCGGCCACTGCCAATCTGTGGCGCAGATAGGCATAGACTTCGTCCCGGGTCAGCGACCGCAAGCGATAGCTGAAGGTAATCCTCTGGCGTAACTGGCGAAACTCTTGCTGCGCCAAGCGCGCATCAAGCTCGGGCTGGCCGAAGATCACCACCTGCAGCAACTTGCGGCTCTCGGTTTCCAGATTGGTCAACAGCCGCAAAGCTTCAAGACTCTCATCCGGCAGAGCTTGGGCTTCATCAAGCAGCAAAACAATATTAAGCCCTTGGGCACTGAGCGCCAGCAGTTGCTGCTGAATAAGACCACTGAGTTGCTGCTGATCTTTAATATCACTCACGGCAATCCCCAGCTCCTCGGCAATCGCCAGCCTGAGTTCTGCCGGGGTCAGATAAGGATTAGGCAACCAGGCGCAGCGAAACTGCTGCGGTAACTCGTTGAGCAGTTTGCGGCACAGCAAGGTCTTGCCGGTTCCCACCTCGCCGGTGACCTTGATAAAACCTTCACCGGTTTGCAGCGCCACCTGCAATACTTGCAAGGCCTCCACATGGGGAGCCAACCCCAGGAAGAATCCTGTGTTGGGGGTCAGGGCAAAAGGCATGCTCTGCATGCCAAAGTGCTGCAGATACATAGAAGCGGTTATTCCTGTGGATACCAGCGGTCGAGCAAGCTCTGGGAACGTTGCAGTTCTTTTTGCCAGGTGCCATCAACTACCACGGTCGGCTTGAGCAAAATCACCAGCTCTGTCTTGCGCTTTAACTTACTGCGGTTGGTAAAGGCTTCACCGATAAAGGGAATATCGCCCAGCAGCGGCACCTTGGATACCACTTCGGTATTCTCGCTCTTCATCAGGCCGCCAATCACCACCACATCACCGGAAAGCGCCTTGATGACAGTGTCGGACTCACGGATTTCACTCTGGGCCAAGGGCAGATCCAACGAAGAGTCACTTATCTTGATACTCTTGTTCTGCTCTTTCACATCTGTGACTGAAGGATGTACATGCAGCAAGACACTGCCGTCTTTGTCTATTTGGGGCGTCACGTCCAGAGCGATTCCCGAGAAGAAGGGCGTCAACTCCACCTCAGGAGAGGTCACAGGCGTAGTGCTGGCCACTGTGGTAGAGGAAACATCCGTGACAAAGTATTCGTCACGGCCAACTTTGATCACCGCCTTCTGGTTGTTGGACGCTGTCACCCTGGGGCTTGAGAGCACATCGACATCGCCTTGGGTATCGAGCAGAGTGATCAAAGCCGAAAAATCCGTACCCGTAATTTTCAACGAAGTTACACCGCCGATCACATTTGAGATTGAATCAGCAAACGTTCCTCCAGAAGTACCGAAACCCACCTCAGCTTTATGACCTCTGCGATCATAACTGCCGGTGATTCCATCCCAATTGTTATCTGCACTCCCTCCATCAGAGGCTAACCTATCCCATTGGATCCCCTGCTGATAACCATCGGAGAGGGTCACTTCGAGGATCTTGGCTTCCAGAATAACCTGCCGCTGCAGATGGCTCTCGGCGGTGGAAAGGAAACTGCGAATTTGCCGTAACTCATCCGGATTGGCTCTGACGGTTACCAAGCCGGCCTGGGGAGTGACCACCACGGAGCGGCCATCGCCACTGTTGCCCAGAATCGATTCCAGGGTCTTTTGCAGCTCGCCCCAGAAATCTGTCTTGGTGCGGGAACTGATAAAGGTGCCGTTGGTGTTATTGCTGTTCTGGTTGTTGCTATTGTTATTGTTGTTATTGCCAAAACCACTGTTGTTATTGTTGTTCAGGCCATTATTGTTCTGATTGCTATTGCCGTTGTTGTTATTGTTGTCAGAGATCCTTCCCGAGCTGACCGAGGTCAGCGACAGACCGATACGCTCCATATAGAGGTAATTGACCGGGAAAGTCTCGGTTCTAAGGCCAGCGGGATAGACCCTCAAGACTCGTCCTTCCCGGCTGATCTCATAACCGTAAATATCCTGCACTACCTGCAAGGCTTCACTCAGAGTTACGCCCTTGAGCGATAAAGAGATATTGCCGCTCACTTGTGGATGCACAGCCACACTGAAGGGAGTGCCTTCCACCAAACTCGGAAAAAACACTCTGGCATCGACATCATTGGCCGAGACATCAAAACGCCGCTCTGTCTGCATAGGTGCCGCCAGCCCGGCCAAAAGACCATCGGCATTCAACTCCTGCTGCACACCGGGAGGCAAGCTGGCCGGAGGGGGCACTACTGCCCTGGCACTTTGCTGCGCCATGGAATCGCGCAGCGCCTCTTTGGAAGCTGCTGGGTTGGGCCTATCCGTGGTTTGGCAGGCCGCCAGGCCCAGAACCAACAACGGCAGCATAGAGGCGAGTCTGGTTTTCATTAATGTTTTTCCTTGCGCTCGGTAATCGCTTGAAACAGATAGAGTCGGCGGCCATCGGCCAGCAAAACACTGCCCTGATCGATACGGCTTAGCACCACACCTTGAATCCTGTCTCCCTGGCGGTAAATTTGGTTATTGATCACGGCCCGCCTGCCCTGAGGTCCATTGAGCAGACTGCTCAGTACCAAGCCCTGCCCGCCCGGCTCCTTGGCCGGAGCGTTCAGCCCCTGCGCCGGCATGGTGGGGTCCCGCAAACTGGCGGCAACGAGATCCTGGCTACAGAGTAGCGCCAATAAGATTAAGCTCTTAGCTGGATGATGCCACACTGATAAAGTCCTCATTGATGCTGAGCGTGTATAACTCAAGTTGCACACTGGCCTTGGGATACTCAGACACCCGGTAATCCAGGCGCTTCCAATAAAGCTTGTCCGGCATCTTTTCCACCGCCTGTACAAACTTGAGCACGGCGAAATAGTCACCTTCCAGCTCCAGCACTATGCCGTGGCTATAAAGATTCATCTGCTGCTCATCGGCTTTGCCTACCACCAGCAAAGGGGTTGGGGCGACAGACTTGAAGCCGGTCAACTGTATTCCCTGCACCCGTTCCAGCAAGGCAGTAAGCAATGACGGCATATAACTGGCGGGCACCATGTCAACCATCTGGCTGTCCAGCTGTTGATCCAGCGTAGCGATATCACGATTCACTTGCGCCAAATTTGCCTTGAGCGCCGTATCCGGATCTTCCGCCAGGCGTTGACGATAGAGCGCCAGCTGTTGCTGGCTGAGCTTGATGCTACTCTGGCCAGCATGCAGCCGTTGCAGATTGCTCTGGCGCTCCAGCCAGAAAGACTCCAGCGGCAGATACAGCAGCAATAGCAGCAACAACAGGCTGACTCCCGCCACCATGCCTCTTTCTCTTTGACTCAAACCATCAAAGGCTTGGCCCAGACGCCGAAGGAAATTCATTTCTTCACCTCCAGGGCTTCACTGGTCAGAACGAAGGCCAATGGCTGGCCTGGCTCCCGAGCCATGGTCATAGAAGCAAACGAGCGCCCTCTCAGACTCTCTGTTTGTTTGAGCTTGTCTATCCAACGCGGCAGACTCTGCGGATATTGGCCGAAACCTTCAAACGCCAATTTGCCTTCTTCCAGCTTGATGCGACTCAGCCACACACTGCCATCGGACACTTGAGCCAACTCCTGCAGCACAGGCGCAAAGCCCTTGGAGGTCATGCGCTCCCGCTGCCCAAGTTCGGTCAGCAGTAACCCCTTGAGCTCCCGCTCCTGAGTACGGCGCTCCAGCTCAACGACCAGCTCGGCACTAGGGCGACGCTTGGCCAATTCGGCTTCCAGTTGTTGTTTTTCGCTCTCCAAGGCCTGGCGCTGCGACTCGACCTCAAGCAACTGCCTGGACACTTGCGTTTGCTGCCACCATCCCAAGCCGATAAGCGAAAGCCCCAATAACAAGAGCACACCTGCAATAGCCAACAAACGGGCGAAACTGAGCCTTAACCTGGGGGGCAAGAGAGAAGGCGAATAGAGATTGACCCGGGTCTTGCTCATTTACTCCCCCGCTCAAGTTCCTGATAGCTGAGTTCAGCCATTTTCATGCCGACATCCATGCCATCTACCGGACGCACCTGCTGGTTGAAATTACGGGACACAAGTTGCGCCAAGGCATAGGTTTGCCCCTGAACCATAATGTCAATCGAGGCCACCGGCGCTTGCCGAAGCTGACTTTCAAAAAAGTCCATCGAGCGCTGGATCTCCAGGCTAAGGGTATCGGCAACGCCGAACCCCAAGGATTCGGCATCGGTCTGATGCAATTCGGCAAATCCGCGGATACGCCGCTGCATATAGAGCTCACCCTCGCGTACCACAGTGAGTAATAACTCCTGTCCAGGCACTTGGCTTATCACCAGCCTGGCTAAAGGGTCTTGGTTAAAGAGGTTAGTGGGCAGTAACTCTTCGATGCTGATCCCCACCAACTGCATACCGGCCTTATCTATTTCCTGGGCCAAGGCAGACAAGCGACTGTGGGAACAGACGACAACATTGAGTTTGTCACTGCTTTTAATCGGCGATTCAAAGTAATCCAAATGGATATCGGTTGGCGGCGTGCTGACCATATCCTTGACCGCCCACACCAATGCCTGAGCCATCTCATCGGCTTCAACCTTGGGCCGGTCGGCACTCAAAAGCTGATAGCGACCAAAACCTAAAGTCAATTGTAATTTTGAAGGGCCAAAATCGGCATAAACCGAGGAAAACAGTGAGTTCCAATCATCTTTGTGCAGTGGATAGCAGTGACAAAGGGCTCTTTGATCGTCATTTTCCGGGCGAAAGACCCAGGCGTGATTGGCCGCGAGGAACACCCCGGTATTGCTACCGGATTGAGGCGCGCCAAAGTTGAAAAGACGACTGATGAATGACTTGTTCGTCATAAGAAACCCTGAGTCCCTGTGAAAACGGCAGCGTTTATCGTACCCATAAGGTTATGAACTTGCTGCCAATTTAAAGTTAAGTCAATATTTTGGCATGTTCATTCTAAACACTAATCAATTCATTTTATAGGCAAATATTATTAAACTGAGAGCTGCCCTAAAGATAGGCTCAGCAAAGTCGGCAAACAAGTCCAGCCTGTAGTAACCCGGAACTCTTTCTTGATCAGGCTGTTGCCGGCATAGGCTCGCTGAACCAGCTACCCTGAGCGGCGCTGACGCCGAGTATTCTCAGTGTCTGCCACTCTTCAAACAACTCCACCCCCTCGGCGCAAACCTGCACTTCGGTACGGTAGAGTCCACCTATCAAGCTACGAACAAACAGTTGGTTTTCGGGTCGTAAATGGATCTGCCGCACTATGGATCTGTGCAGCTTAATCAGTTGGAAACCTGTGTCCTGAATATATTGGGTGCTGATCACCTGCTGGCCCACATGATCGACGCACAGGCGCGCCCCCATCTTGCGGATCATCTGTAACCTGGAGGCGATTTTCTCCTGATTGGGCGCCGCGATATCCTCACTGACCTCGAAGATCAACCTACCGGTCAGGTCCCGGTATTCCAGCAAGGTGGTACGCAACCAGCGAATAAAGGCGCGGCTCATCAGCGAATCCAGGCTCAGGTTGATGCTGAAACAAACCTTCTTGTCCGGCTCACTCGGCAGCAACTCAAATAAGACTCTTTCCAGAGTCTGGCGCTCAATTTGCGGCATCAGGCCACATTTAACCGCCATAGGCAAAAATAGGGTCGCTCGCACCAGATTACCTTCGGGATCCCTGGCTCGGGTAAACACCTCTCTATGGTGCAGCTTGCCGTCACAATCCATCACGGGCTGGGTATAAGCCAGAAATCGCTTATTGACCAAGGCCATTTCCAGAAAGCTGCGCCAGCGTACCGAGCCCTTGGCGAACTCCTGATCCACCGCGCCCTTATCATACATAAACCAGGTATTGATCCCCTGCAGCTGCGCTGCTCTAAGGGCCATTTCCGCCTCTTCCAGCAGTTGCTGATGGCCATCACCCACCTTGAAATAAGCGCCGCCGAGATGATAGAAGTTGTCGGCATTGTCCAGCTTGGGCAATACCTGGCTTTGGCAGACTTTTAACAAGCGGATCGCCAGTTGATCGGCCTCCGCCAGGGAGATTTGGGTCACCACTATTGCAAACTGGTTATGGGAGCGGCGGGCAAAGAAACTGTTGGGCTGAGACTGCAGGATCTGGCTGATACCGTTGACGTTTTGTCTGAGCAGTTCCAGCGTCAGACTGTCCCCCAGCTTTTGTTGCAGCAGATCCAGATCCTCCAGCTCCAACAGATAGAGCACCCCATGGGCTATCATGCCCTGCTCATTGCTCAGGGCATCGAGGCGATTCTTGAGAAACAGACGGTTACCTATACGGGTGTCGGGATCCAGGAAGGTATTACTGCGAATAAACTTGTCGAACCTGGCACGTTCTTTCTGGGCATCGGCCAGTTCTTCCAGCAAACGGCTGAGGGCACGGTTAATCAACCTGGGTTTACCCTTGCCCGGCATCGCCAGTGCTTTTTCGTGCTCACCCAGGAGAATCAAACGGCTGCGCTGCGCCAGCTCTTCAATCCCCTCCAATTGCCGCGAATACCAGAGATAGCCAAAGCGAACAAACGCCAGTACGGCCCCGACGCCAAGTAGAATGATCAAGACTTCGTACCAACCTGGCCTGTGCTGGGAAAACGGCTGCGGCAGTTCCAGCTCCATGCGAAACTCAGGGTTGCTCTTCAACGAAGATTGATAGCGCACCAGGTTTTCTGTAGCGATATTGCCTTTATATTCAAATAGTAATTTATCATGATGCCAGAGCTTAAAACTGGCGGCATTGTAGGCAATCAACATGGGTGGCAGCCAGGACTCCAGCTCCCAGTTACTGCCGGAATGGTATTGATTGGCCAGCATGGTTTCCAGCTCCGTGACTTTCTGTTGCTGGAACTTGTAGGTCAGTTGCAGAAAACTCATCATGGCGCAGAGCAGAAACACAAATGCCACTATCGTCAGCGATAAGAGCCAAAAACTGGTGAGCTTTTTTGTGAGAATACGGGTGAGTTTCATTGAGGGCGATCCTGCCAGTCTTCTTATTCTTCTTGGGGTGAGCCGCCTCACTGCGGGAACTCAGTCTGCTGATTATTCAGCAGCCATACGCAAAAGGCAACCAACAAGCAGCATAGACCAGAAAATGTCCCAACAGTCTTGCAAAAACAACAAAGGGGCCAACAAGGCCCCTTTGGAATAAAACTGCTATCAGACTTCCGGGTATTGCGGCAAAGTGTCTATCTGAGCCACCCCAGAGTCGATTGCGGCTTGGGCCACAGCCTTGGCGACTTTAGGCAGCAATCTTGGGTCCATCGGCTTGGGCAACACATACTGAGGGCCAAAGCTCAACTCGCTGACATTGGGGTAAGCCGCCAACACAGATTCAGGCACAGGCTCCTTGGCCAGTTCGGCAATGGCATAAACCGCGGCTATTTTCATCTCATCATTGATGCGGCTGGCACGCACATCCAGGGCGCCACGGAAGATGAATGGGAAACAGAGCACATTGTTGACCTGGTTGGGATAGTCGCTGCGACCGGTTCCCATGATCAGATCCTTACGTATCTCATGGGCCAGCTCAGGCTTGATCTCAGGATCCGGGTTGGAGCAGGCGAAGATCACCGGCTTCTCGGCCATCATGGCCACTTCCTCGGCGCCGAGAACGTCAGGGCCGGAAAGGCCCAGGAACACATCGGCGCCCTTGATCACATCCTGCAGCGTGCGCTTGTCTGTATTGTTGGCAAACAGTGCCTTGTACTCGTTGAGATCTTCACGGCGGGTATGAATCACGCCTTTTCTATCCAACATGTAGACATTTTCACGCTGGGCACCACACTTGACCAACATGCTCATACAGGCGATGGCCGCTGCGCCTGCACCCATACAGACAAACACAGCCTCTTCCAGCTTCTTGCCCTGGATCTCGAGGGCATTGATCATCCCGGCGGCTGTCACAATTGCCGTGCCGTGCTGGTCGTCGTGAAACACAGGAACCTGGCAGCGCTCGATCAGCTCACGTTCAATTTCGAAGCACTCGGGCGCCTTGATATCTTCCAGGTTGATACCGCCAAAGGAGTCGGCAATCGCTTCAACAGTATGAATAAACTCTTCAGCTGTGCGGTGTTTTACTTCGATATCTGTGGCGTCGATATTGGCAAAGTGCTTGAACAGCAAAGCCTTTCCTTCCATTACCGGCTTGGATGGCAAGGGGCCGAGGTTACCCAGTCCCAGAATGGCAGTACCGTTGGAGATCACAGCAACCGTGTTGCCCTTGTTGGTGTATCTGTACGCATTGGCAGGATTGGAAGCGATTTCACGTACCGGCTCTGCCACTCCAGGGCTGTAGGCCAGAGCCAAATCCATACTGGTCTCGGCAGGCTTGGTCAGCATCACTGCGGTTTTGCCTGGAACGGGGAACTCATGGTAATCGAGCGCTTTTTGACGGAAATCTGTCATTTTAAAATCCTGAAATGCGGAATGATATTAAGTAAAAACCGTACAAACACAGGTCTGGATCACTGCAAAATTCCTTTCACAGTGACTCAAATCACAAGGCGCTAAAGATACGCGAAAAGGCACGAGTTTAAAACAGTGGATGGCAAATTTTCCACTTAAGTCAGGTATTTTGCTTCTAAGGGGGATTTTCCAAACTTATCTGTGAAGGATGGCTGACGATAATCTGCCACTTTTTGTAGGAAAAATACAACTTACCCCGCACTACAACGGCTCTTTTGAGCGAGTTCAACGCTAAAACCTTGCTAAAATTACCAGATCCGGCCTGAGGTATGCCAACATAGAAGTTATCGTCCAGAATAAGCCACAAATACTGTCCCTTTCTTTCAAAATCCGTCACTACACCTCTGACCAGCCGGTAGTGATTTAAATCCTGTTGTCCGATAACCGAAGTCGCCTTGGGCGCATAGTCGTCAAACTGCCACAAGCCTGCATTCTGAGTGCGCGCTTGCTGCTCCATCTCGGCAAAGCATTCCCAAAATGGATGTTCCTGATAGACCCTGGCCATCGCAAAACCCTGTTGCAGCAACGCCTGCTGCAACAATAAACCATCCGCAGTAAAGACATAGGCCAAGGTGCGACCATAGGGATCCAGCTTGGTAGGACCAAACATCAGCGCCAGCTCATCCCCCACTTTGAGCTTAGAGGCTACAAAGGCCCTGGCCTCCAGACTGTAGCGCTGGGAGAGACTGGGATACTGATGATCTATCTCGGGGGCATTGACACCTATCAAGCGTATCAGGCGGCCATCTTTGAGTGTGAGGGTATCGCCATCATTGATATAGGCGAGTGTGACCTTTTCGCTGGCTGTATAGGGAATGCACAAGTTGTCGGCTGTGCTGGCCTGCGCCAATCCCAAAGACTGCAGAGTGCCCAGCAACAACAAGCCGTTTATCAAGCCTGCGCCTATGCGATTAAGGTTCCTTAGAGATATCATAGCGCCTCCCTTGGCAGTGTTTTTTCTTGGCCGCCCTGACTAACAGCGCAAAATCCTTTTTCACTGTTAACTATGTATCCTAGCCCCGGGTCAAGGTGATATCCGAAACATAGCCGTGAGCGCAGTTTTGTAAGGCGTTGCTTAGCATGGCTGCCGCTTCATCGGCCGTCATAAAATTCGATGTATCCACCAACTTACCGCTGCTGGGCCAAAACCCGGTTGCCATTCCACCTGGGTAGACGGCTATCAGCTTTATCTTGCTGCCCTTGAGCTCCAAGCGCAGAGACTCCAGCATGCCTCTGACGGCCCACTTTACCGCACAGTAACTGCTCTCTCCGGCCTTGGGTTGCAGCGCCGCGGTAGACATGACAATCACCAGTGTCATGCTCTCTTGCCGCCAACGAGCCAGCATGGCTCTAAGCAGCAACAGGGTGGACAGGAGATTATTGTCGATAAGGCTCTTTATCTCGGCCGGTGACTGAGTTTCCAGGTTACCGAAGCGACCACTGCCGGCACAGTGCAACAACATTTCAGGGGCCTCGCCCAAAGTATCTAGCAGAGCCTCAATCGCGCTCGGATTGGTTAAATCTGTTGTTTGACAACTGACTCCTGGCAACTCTGCCGCCAGTTGTTGCAACCTCTGTTCGTTGCGGCCGGTTAACAACAAGGACTCACCTTCAGTATGATAGCGCCTCGCTAGCGCTGCCCCCAAGCCACTGCTGGCCCCTGTGATCAATTTCATTTGCTTTGCTCTCCGACTTCAGATGGGGATTGCGGCAGAGGCCGATAGGTTTGGCTTTGCCAGTCAAATTGATAGGTCTTGCCCTGCCATTGATACAAGGTACGATTACCTTCTTGTATCACCCTGGCGTTAGCCGGCAGACTGGCGCGACTCCCGGTGTCGGCCAAGGTTTCGAAGTGAGTCGTGACTCGCTGCGGTGGCGCAACCACCACAGGTTCCGGCTTGGGTTGCCTGCGATATACATAGGGGCGCTGCCAGCGATCTCTGTACCAAGGCTCATCCCACTGCCAACGATTCCATGGGTCGTAGCGCCAGGGCGATAGCCAGGGATTGTTAACGCCCCAATACAGCCCCCAATGACTTCGTGAGCCATGGTTATGGTGGCGATTATAATCTTCTCTATGAATATCGCCCTGATAGTGGCGCTCGGCATGGGAGTTATCCCAAGCAGCAGCCACCTGTGGCAAACTCATCAGTATCAGACTCAGGAAAATTGCTCGTTTCATATAGCCTCCAGGCTTCAAGGCCCGCAGCTTTCATGCTACTACGGCTGACTCCCGGATTCACCAGAGAATCACAGGATAAACGAAGATGACTCAGCGTGCATTCAGCCAAGGGTTAGCTGTTTGTCTCTAGCCACGGCAACTATCTCAGGGAAGATCCGACTTCGACAAGCCCCAGACATGCCTGCAGTCAGATACCTTGACCGCCGATTGCTGTGCAAGCCAAAGTGCCTTGAGGAGTTATTCGCACCTTCCTTAGCAGTTAACCGTTGCCGGGATTAATGCTATAGTGCGCGCCATTAATGCATTCGGAAGCGAGGCTATTTCCACATGAGTTTTAAGGATTTACGCAGTTTTATCGATCACCTCGAGAGTCAGGGTGAGCTCAAGCGTATCAGCTATCCGGTTGATCCTTATCTTGAAATGACCGAAATAGCCGATCGGGTGCTGCGCGCCGGTGGCCCAGCACTGTTGTTTGAAAACCCCAAGGGCAAACAGATGCCTGTGCTGGTTAACCTCTTCGGTACGCCGAAGCGGGTCGCCATGGCCCTGGGCAAGGATGATCCCATGGCGCTGCGGGACGTGGGCGAACTGCTGGCGTTTCTCAAGGAGCCAGAGCCACCCAGGGGCTTCAAGGATGCCATTGCCAAGATCCCCATGTTCAAACAAGCGCTGAACATGCCACCCAAGACAGTGCGTAACGCCCCATGCCAAGAGGTGGTGTTGCAAGGCGATCAGGTCGACCTGACCGCCCTGCCCATTCAGCACTGCTGGCCCGGCGATGTTGCACCACTGGTAACCTGGGGTTTGACCATCACCAAAGGGCCGAGACAGAAACGCCAGAATCTGGGGATCTACCGCCAGCAACTGCTCGGCAAGAACAAGCTGATCATGCGTTGGTTGTCACACAGAGGCGGGGCGTTGGACTTTGCCGACTTCAAGCAGCAGCACCCAGGTGAAAAATATCCTGTGGTAGTGGCTCTGGGCAGCGACCCAGTCACCATTCTCGGCGCCGTCACGCCAGTGCCCGATGCCATGAGTGAATATGCTTTTGCCGGGCTGCTGCGCGGTGAGCGCACCGAAGTGGTCAAGGCCTTGAGTTGCGATCTGGAAGTACCGGCCACCAGCGAAATCATTCTCGAAGGTTATATCGATCCCGAAGAGATGGCGGTGGAAGGCCCCTACGGTGACCACACAGGTTATTACAATGAAACCGACAGTTTTCCTGTGTTTACCGTGACCCATATCAGTCACAGAAAAGACGCCATCTACCACAGCACCTACACGGGAAGGCCACCGGATGAACCGGCTATGCTCGGGGTAGCGCTCAATGAGGTCTTCGTTCCTATCCTGCGCAAGCAGTATCCGGAAATCGTCGACTTTTACCTGCCGCCGGAGGGTTGTTCCTACCGGATGGCGGTGATCTCCATCCGCAAACAATATCCCGGCCATGCCAAGCGGGTGATGATGGGAGCCTGGTCTTTCCTGCGTCAGTTTATGTATACCAAGTTTATTGTCATAGTCGACGAAGACGTGAATTGCCGCGACTGGCAGGACGTTATCTGGGCCATAACCACCCGGATGGATCCCAGCCGCGACACTGTGATGATAGACAACACCCCCATTGACTATCTGGATTTCGCTTCGCCCGTGGCGGGACTGGGATCCAAAATGGGCCTGGATGCCACCAATAAGTGGGAAGGTGAAACCAACCGCGAATGGGGCACCCCAATAGTGATGGACCAAGAGGTTAAACAGCGAGTGGACGAGATTTGGGAGCAGTTGGGCATAGAAGACCAAGCGACCCTATAATCCGCAATAACTACGTTAGCCATTATTAAAATAAGCCTTCAACAGAGAGGTAAAAAGGAAGTTCGATGAATAGCATCCGCTGTAAAATAGAGAAAGTTGCCCCATTCAATGACGCTGTGTACCAGGTATTGCTGCGCCCCGAAAAACCGCTGGAGTTCAAGGCAGGTCAATACCTGTGTGTGGTAATGGGTGAGAAAGACAAGCGTCCCTTCTCCATAGCTTCGGCTCCCGGCAGCGAACTCATAGAACTTCACATAGGCGCAGCCGTCAGCGAGAGCTATCCCATGCAAGTGGTCGAGCGGCTGAGAAACAACAGCCATATCGATATCGAAGCTCCGGGCGGCGAAGCCTTCCTCAGACACCAGAGTGTCAGGCCCAGACTGCTGGTTGCCGGTGGTACAGGCTTCTCCTATATCAAGAGCCTGGTAGAGCAGCAAATCGCCCTGGGGCAAAAGGTTGAAACCCTGCTCTATTGGGGCTGCCGCAATCCTGAAGCCATGTACTACGAAACCATCGCCAGAGAGTGGCATCAAGCACACCCTTGGTTGCATTTCGTGCCAGTAGTAGAACAGGCCGATGCCGACTGGCAGGGGAAACAGGCCAATCTACTGTCGCAGATACGCTCGGACTTTGTCAGCCTGGTGGGCTATGACATCTATATCGCCGGTCGTTTCGACATGGTCGGCGCTGCGCGAGAGCTGTTCCGCGAGATGGGACTGGATGAAGCCCACCTCTACGGCGATGCCTTCGCCTTTATCAAATAACTGTCTTCATCTTTATTCAATAGTGGTCGCAGCATGCGGCCGCTATTTTTGCCACTATTAATGTGTGTCAGCTCTCATCCACCGGGGTGCACAGTCCAAGCGCTCTGACATAGAATAAACAGATACACAGAAACCCCGGACACAATGGAGTTCCCATGAGTCATCCTCAAGTCACATCACTGAAACTGAAGCGTAAATCCAAACTGCTCGAGATAGGCTTCGATGATGGCAGTCAGTATCAGCTGAGCTGCGAATTTCTGCGGGTTCACTCTCCGTCGGCCGAAGTACACGGCCATGGCAACCCCAAGCTGGTGACTCACAAAAAAGAGGTCAACATCAGCGCCATTGAGCCGGTCGGCAATTATGCGGTTAAGCTGGTGTTCGATGACGGCCATGATACCGGCCTCTATTCCTGGCAGATACTGCACCAGCTCTGCACCCAACAAACTGAACTCTGGGAACAGTATCTGGCGCGGCTGCGTGCCGAAAAGGGCAGCCGTGAAGCCCTTATCAGCATGAATATCAAATATAACTGAGTAAAGTACGACCAAGTTATGCGATGACCTATTCGTACCTTTGCTAGCGGATCAGCGAGCCCAAAGGCAGCCCGCTGAGTGCCCTGGCATCCTGCTTGGAAAACCAGGTGTCGGGTAATGTCACCTGCTGCCACAGCTCCCGGCACAGCGATTGACTGTCCTGCCAATTGCCGGCCAACAGCCAAGGCACCAGCAGATCGCCCACATCCGGGTAGTTAATCGGCTCAGGGCTACCCCGTTTGAGCCAACGTTTCACCGTTTGCGGCTCCAGCGTCATCATGCTGTCGGCCGCTGCCAGCAACTCCAGGGCGGCCACATTCGACAGCTGTTCAAACTGCCCAAGCAAGGGTTTAACCAAGAGCTTTTTACCCAGGGTCAGGGCTTCACTGGCCAGTTCAAATCCGGCATTGGCTATCACACCACCGCAACTGGCGAGGTCGGCCTTAAAGCCTTCACGATCAAAACCATGCCACAGAATATGCTCAGGTAAAGCAACTGACGCCGCTTGGCTGTGATACACCATAAAACGATAGTCATTAAAAGGAAGTAACAATTCGGCAATAGCTTGTGGGCTCTCAAACGGCAGATATACCAGAATATCGTGTGAATGTTCCACGGCGCAGCGACTGACATCGACAAAGGGCGGCAAAATTGGGTAACCAAAATGATGCCAGTGACACCCCAATGCCTGATCCACAGGGGCAAAGTTCTCCAGCAACCAGTTGTTGAACCAGGAGTTTCCCACCTTGGGCACAGGGTATCTGAGAGAAGCTTGATGGCTAATGCTTATGCTGGGCACCCCCTGGCGCCTGGCAGCCCAGGCCGAAACCGGCTCAAAATCATTGAGCAAGAGATCATAACCACTGAGGTCCAACTCGCGAATGTCCCGCCAAAGTGCTAGAGCAGAGTTATTCATCAGCGTCTTGGGGATGCTGACCTGTCCCTTTTGAGTAATAAAAGTCAGCCCGGCACAGACCCGGTAATCACCGAAGGCCTGCATATCAAAAAACTGCTGCGGCTGGCGACCACTGAATAAATAGTCAACCTGAATATCGTGCTTTGCCAAGGCTTTGGCTACTACCCTGGCGCGACTCAAATGGCCATTCCCTGTGCCCTGAACACCGTAAAGTATCCGCATTGATAGTCCTTATATCCAAACTACTGCTATGAGAGTGGCACTGCTGCCCAAAAGGGCACCCGCCAGGATGTCGAGAGGGTAGTGAACGCCGAGAAACACCCTGGAAACCCCAACCAGAGCAGCCCAGATAAATACCGGCACTGCCAGCTGTGGGTAAATTTGCCATACCGCACTGGCGAACACGAAGGCACCCGCCGTATGGCCGGACGGCAGACTGAATTTGTCAGAGGGCTCAAAGCTGGCCCTGAAGCCCACCAGAACCTGATGACATGGGCGTTTACGGCGAATGGCATTTTTCAGCAGCAGATACAAAGGCAATTCCACAGCGTACGCCAACAGCAACAAGGCGAAAAAACGCGGCCCATCCTGCTCCAATAACATGAGCAGCGCCAGACACAGGTAAAGCGGGCCATTACCCGATGCAGAAAACTTGAGGGCACAGGCTTCCAGATCATGTTTGCGGCCAAATTGTGTCAGCGCGCGAAAGGTTCGAAGATCGAGTTCAGCGAGGTATGTAAACATGGCTGAGGCTCCTTCTGTGGACAGTAAGGAGCCGGGGCAAGGGCTCCAATCTGTGTAGCAGTAAAGAGCCTAGTCAAGGGGTGTGACGGGCAGGTGACACCTGCCCTAAGCTTTTATGACATCAGGCAGTGATTGCCGCCCGGCCACGATAGATTTTGATCAAATGATAAACGTTGATACAAGCCACAAAGGCGTTCATTCCCGCTACCGGCCAGGCAGAAATGGCCGCACCGTAAATCACGAACAGGGTACAACCGGTAAAGTTGATCCAACGCAGCCAAATAATATCCTTCATCATCAGAGAAATGGCCACCATGATGGAGGCAAAATAGCCAATGATTTCAATTGTGTTAAGAGCTTCCATAAGGCACCTCGTTCAGGCCCTCTGCCGTCCATAAGCCTGACGGGGGATCCGTGCCCCTAAAGCAGGTTAAAGTTAAGTAAGTTTGGATGGTACTTATATTAACAAAAGCCACAGCACATTTGTAATAAAAATACGTTATTTAATGACTCACATCAAAAAATGGTGCACATTTATACACTAGCCACGAAATATTACCACACAAATGTTAACAAAAAGAAAATCCAGCAATACCGTGATTGATAACACTTTTCTTTTCAAGAATCCCTTATATACTGGCACTTAGTGCGTTATCCCGCGGTCTTGTCAGACCTTGCGGTTCAACAGGAGTGTAAATATGGAATACAACACCTCAGAACTTTGTGACATGTACTTGGATGTTGTCGATGTCGTCGAGCCTATGTTCAGCAACTACGGCGGTTGTAGTTCATTTGGCGGCTCCATTAGCACCATCAAGTGTTTCGAAGACAACGGCCTCATTCTCGATGTATTGCAGGACGATGGCGAAGGAAAGGTTCTGCTGGTAGACGGCGGTGGTTCTCTGCGCCGAGCGCTGATCGATGCCTCGATTGCCGAGGTTGCAGTCAACAACAACTGGGAAGGCATTATCGTTTACGGTAGCGTGCGCGATGTCGATGCCCTCGAAGAGCTGGATATAGGTATCCAGGCTCTGGCCTCCATTCCTGTTGGTGCCGATGGCAATGCCATTGGTGAAGTGGACATCCCAGTGAACTTCGGTGGTGTTACCTTCCTTCCAGGCGATCATATCTACGCCGATAACACAGGGGTAATTCTATCTCCAGAACCCTTGGATATCGACTGATATTCACTGTTGAACCAAAGCCGGCTTCTGCCGGCTTTTTTGTTGCCTTTTGCTCAGCCTCAGCCAGAATAGAGGCTATTCTTGCCCCGTCAGAGAAAGGGATACTCTATGGAACTGCCGCTCTCCCCCATCACGCAAGCCAAGCTGGCCCAATCTTTCAGCCCAAGAGAAGGTGAAACCCGTCTGGGTCAGAAAGTGCGCCTGCTGCCAAGCGCGGCGAGCTATATGGATGCGCTGACTCAGGCCAAAGCCGCAGGCGCCCGTTTTGCCATCATAGGTATCAAGGAAGATCTTGGGCCCAGAGCAAATCTGGGACAAGGCGGCGCCAACCAGGCCTTTGACGCCATGTTGCCGGCACTGCTTAATCTGCAGTCCAACCGCTTTCTCAGTGGTGAAGAATGCCTGCTGCTGGGGGAAATCACCCCGGTTGCCAATGCTGCCAATGATTGTCAGCAACTCAGACAAGAGGTGGAGTCTCTGGATCAGCAGGTCATCGAAGCCCTGACTCCGGTTTTTGCCGCCGGGCTTGAGCCCATCGTCATCGGCGGTGGCCACAACAACGCCTTTGGCTTACTCAGCGCCGCCCGGGCGGCATTATCCAAGCCGCTGGCGGCGGTCAATCTGGATCCTCATTCAGACTTCAGGTTGCGTGAAGGCCGCCACAGTGGCAATGGTTTCAGTTATGCCGCGGCCAACGGCTCTCTGGGGCATTATCACGTGCTCGGGCTGCATGAACTGAAAAACAGTGAAGCCAATCTGGAACAACTTACGGCATTTGGAGGCAGTTGGCACAGCCTGCAGCAAATTTGGGTACGTCGCGAGCTGAGCTTAGAACAGGCTCTGAATGACATTGCCCGCCAGCTGCGCCATACGGGGCTGCCGGTCGCCATAGAGCTGGATCTGGATGCCATATCCCAGATGCCCTCCAGTGCCTCAACCGTTGCCGGTATTCCGTTGTTGGATGCGGCACATTACGTCAGCCATATGGCGCGCCACACCTCTAGTGTCTATCTGCATCTGGCCGAAGGCGCCCCGGCATGCCACGATGCAGGCCTGGCCGCAGGCTACAAAGCCGTGGGTCAGTGCCTTGCCGAACTGATTTACGCCTACCTACAGGCCAAACAGGTCTGAACACTGCCACACTCTTTTCGCTTTAGCACCGCCAAGCTTGCCCGTGCTCAAATAGGCAGGACGGCTCAGCGAAGTTCAGCCGCGATAGGGAATGCTATGGCGGCTGAGGCTATTCACCCCCGGCAGATATTGTGGTCTAATGCGCAGTCTGGCCACGGGGCCAACAGCGTTTTTTACTGCGGCGATCACAGCTTGGCCGCGCAAAGATTCAGCAAGCCGCACCAATAGCTTACACTCGCGGCAATACAAGTTAGTCATAGGAATACACTGATGTCTGAAGGCTCACCAAAGAGTACACATTTCGGGTATAAAACTGTCGAAGCTGAAAAAAAGGCCGACCTGGTAGCCGGAGTCTTCCATTCCGTTGCCGCTAAATACGACATCATGAACGATGTCGCTTCCTTTGGTATCCATAGATTCTGGAAACGCTTCACCATAGAGTGCGCCGGTGCCCGCCCAGGAATGAAGGTATTGGATCTGGCCGGTGGCACCGGTGATTTGACCGCAAAATTCTCGCACCTGGTGGGCGAAAAAGGCCAAGTTATTCTGGCGGATATCAATGATTCCATGCTCAAAGTTGGCCGCAGCAAGCTGCGCGACAAGGGCATAGTGGGCAACGTCAGTTATGTACAGGCCAACGCCGAAGCGCTGCCCTTCCCGGACAATCACTTCGATATCATCACCATCGCCTTTGGCCTGCGTAATGTGACCGACAAAGATGCGGCGCTGCGCTCAATGCAACGAGTGCTCAAGCCTGGCGGTAAATTGTTGGTATTGGAGTTCTCCAAGCCACAGCATGAGATCATGCGCAAGGCCTATGATCTGTATTCGTTCAAGATCCTGCCCAAGATGGGTCAGTTGGTTGCCAAAGACGCCGACAGCTACGAATATCTGGCCGAGTCCATCCGTATGCACCCGGATCAGGAAACCCTGAAGCAGATGATGCTGGACGCCGGCCTGGAGCAGGTGGATTACATCAATATGACCGACGGCGTAGTCGCTCTGCATCGAGGCTATAAGTTCTGAGATGAATGAACTGAGCCTGACATCACAGTGGCGGCTGCTGTGCTGCGCCGCTCTGGAGATGGCGCTAGAAAAAGTCACCAATCAAGCCGAGAGTGAATATGTCCGGCTGAAATCGCTGCACGGTAAAGTCCTGTGTCTGCAGCTCAGTCAACTGAATTGGCCGCTTTATTTAGTGTTTGCCAAGAAAATTCAGGTGCTTTCCAACTATGAAGGCGAGGTGGCGGTAACCGTCAAGGCCGATGCCACCACTCTCTATCGCCTGGGCGAAGGCGAGAGTCTCACCGAGCTTATCAAGCAAGATAAGCTGGTCATCGAAGGTGAACTCTCTCTGTTGCAAACATTCAGCCATTTCCTGCAACAGGTCAGATTCGACTTTGCCGAGCCTTTGTCCCGTTATCTGGGTGATGCCCCGACGCATATACTATTGAGCGGTCTGGAGCGAGCCAGGGCAGATTTAAGCCGGGTGTTTAACAAGACCCAGTCCCATCTGGCGCAATTAACCACCGAAGAGTATAAATTAGCCCCTCATCGGCTTGAATTTATTCACCATTGCGACAAAATTGACGAGCTTGCGACCGCCACGGACGCCTTAGAACAACGACTCGCCAATTTGAAGGACAAGAAAAGCCCATGAGTTTCGCCAGTATCAAGAGAGGATATCAGGTTATCAGCATTGCCCTGCATTATGGTTTGGATGAGCTGTTGCCGAAAAAGTTGACCCCTTGGTACTTCAAACTCTGGCGTCGCAGTCTATTTTGGCTACGCAACAAACATAAATCCAAGGCAGGCGGTGAACGGCTGAAACTGGCGATGCAAGAGTTGGGACCGGTTTATATCAAGTTCGGCCAAATGCTCTCCACCCGCCGCGATCTGCTCAGTGATGAATGGGCCCATGAATTGGCCATGTTGCAGGACAGAGTCCCGCCATTTGACTCCAAGTTGGCGCGGCAAGCCATTGAGGCCGAGCTTAAGGCCCCCATAGAAACCCTGTTTGACGATTTTGACGATACCCCGCTGGCCTCGGCGTCTATTTCCCAAGTGCACACGGCAACGCTCAAGTCCAACGGTAAGCCTGTAGTCCTCAAGGTATTACGCCCCAATGTAGAGCAAAACATTCTCGCCGACTTGCAGTTGATGAGCCAGAGTGCCAAGCTGCTGGAAACCATTCTCGGCCCGGATAACCGCCTGCGCCCGGCCGAAGTGGTGGAAGACTACCGCACTACCATTTTGGGGGAGCTCAACCTTAAACTGGAAGCGCTCAATACGGTCAAGCTGCGCAACAATTTTATCGACTCCAACGCCCTCTATATTCCCTATGTCTATGAAGAGCTTTGCTATCCAAGGATGATGGTGATGGAGCGCATCGAGGGGATCCCTGTATCTGATATAGCAGCGCTCAAGGCACAGGGCACCAACCTCAAGCTGTTGGCCGAGCGTGGGGTGGAACTCTTCTTTACCCAGGTCTTTCGCGATAATTTTTTCCACGCCGACATGCACCCGGGCAACATCTTTATTTCCCGCGAGCACCCGGAAGATCCTTTCTATATCGGTCTGGACTGCGGCATTATGGGAACACTTAACGACACGGATAAACGCTATCTGGCAGAAAACTTCCTTGCCTTCTTCAATCGTGATTACCGCCGTATCGCTCAGCTGTATGTGGAATCCGGTTGGGTTTCGGCCGATACCGATATTCAGGCCTTCGAGCAAGCAGTCAAAGTGGTGTGTGAACCTATGTTCAACAAGCCGCTGAATGAGATCTCCTTCGGCCATGTATTGTTGGAACTTTTTCGCACCGCGCGCCGCTTCCATATAGTGGTGCAGCCGCAGTTGGTCTTGCTGGAAAAGACCTTGCTCTATATCGAGGGCTTGGGACGTCAGCTTTACCCTCAGCTGGATCTGTGGCAAACGGCCAAACCTTTCCTTGAGCAGTGGATGGCAGAACAGGTCGGCCCCAAGGCAATGTTCAAAAAAGTGCAAACACAATTGCCCTTCTGGTCTGATAAACTTCCAGAGTTTCCGGAGCTGATATATGACAATCTGAAGCTGGGGCGTAATCTCCTTGGGGCTCAGCAGCAGATGCTGGATAAGTATCTTAAGCACCAGCAAAAAGCACACAAAAGTAATTATTTGTTAATCACATCCGCAATTTTGTTGATCTGTGGCACGATTTCACTCAGTCAGGACGCTACACTGTGGCCGTCCTATGTCAGTATTGGGGCCGGAGCAATCCTATGGTTTGTTGGATGGCGATCCAGGCCTAAAATTAAGAAATTTTAATTAGTACATTTTAATTAAAGGTTCATAATTGAACCAAGATTATCTAAGAGGAAACCTTCATGGGTGGTATCAGTATTTGGCAACTTCTCATCATCGCGTTAATTGTAGTGCTGCTGTTCGGCACCAAGAAGCTGCGTTCACTGGGCGGCGACCTCGGCGGAGCAGTTAAGGGATTTAAAAATGCCATGTCCAGTGACGACGACAAGAAGGCCATAGAGGACACTTCTGCACAGAACACTCAGGCAGACCCAAAAGCACAGGCGACTGATAAGAAGCCTGAGTCCAAGGACAAAGAACAGGCGTAATTCCCTATGTTCGATGGTATCGGCTTTATGGAGCTGCTGCTCATCGGGGTATTGGGGCTGGTCGTTCTCGGCCCCGAACGTCTCCCGGTAGCGGTACGTTCAATTACCGGCTGGATCCGTGCCATGAAACGCATGGCTAATTCGGTCAAAGATGAACTTGAGCAGGAGCTCAAGATCGAGCAGTTACATGCAGACCTGAAGAAGGCCGAGAGTAAGGGCCTCAGCAATCTGTCTCCGGAACTGCAGGAATCTATCGATCAACTGAGAGAAGCGGCCCAATCGGTTAACCGCCCCTATCAGGTTGAAGACAGCAAATCTCCAGCCCAGGAATCCCCCAAGGCAGAAGCCGCTGTCGAGGAGAAAACACCTGCCACCGAGACGGCTCCCAAGCCGACAGGTACTGACACTAAATAATGGGTAACGCATGTCGCAACAGCAGCCATTAATCAGCCACTTGCTTGAACTGCGCACTAAACTGCTCAAAGCCATTGCAAGTGTGCTTATCGTGTTTATTGCCCTGGTTTACTGGGCCAATGATATCTATCACTATATGGCGATCCCATTGATGCAGTCATTGCCGGATACCGGCAGTATGATTGCAACGGATGTGGCCGCGCCGTTTTTTGCTCCCTTTAAACTAACACTGGTACTGTCTTTTTTCATTGCGGTGCCCTATGTGCTATTTCAGATCTGGTCCTTTGTCGCGCCCGGACTATATAAACATGAAAAACGTCTGGTAGTTCCGCTCTTATTCAGCAGTACTCTGCTGTTTTATTTGGGAATTGCCTTTGCCTACTATGTAGTGTTCCCGGTCGTATTCGGCTTCTTTACCAGTGTGGCTCCGGAAGGGGTTCAGGTCGCGACCGATATCAGCAGTTATCTGAGCTTTATTCTGAAGCTGTTCTTTGCCTTTGGTTTGGCATTCGAGATCCCGGTCGCCGTGATTTTGCTGTGCTGGGCCGGAGTCACTACTCCGGAAGACCTAAGAGCCAAACGCCCCTATATCGTTGTCGGTGCCTTTGTGGTGGGCATGATGCTGACACCGCCAGATGTCATCTCTCAGACTATGCTGGCCGTGCCAATGCTGTTATTGTTTGAAGGTGGACTCTTGGCTGCCCGTTTTTACAGCAAGGCTTCGGATGAATCAGACGAGGACGAAACCGAGGAAAAGCAGGCATAATCAGCAGGCAGCAAGGGTAATAACAAGAATAAAAGAAGGATGATATTCATGCGTTTAACCTGGATTGCTGCCTCTACTGCTGCACTGCTTTGTTTTCAGGCTCAGGCCGGAATCGAGCAGGAGTTGGCTCAATGTGCCTCCCTAACTGATAAACTCGACCGGCTCATCTGCTACGATGAGCTGGCTGCCAAAGTCTCTCATGTAAAAGCCCCCCAAGTTAGTCCTGCCGAAGTAACCACTGTGGTTGCCGCTGCGCCTGTAGCCAAGAGTGTCCAGGTCGATCCTGCGGCCGACTTCGGTGCCGATAACCTGGAATCCACTATCCAGGCCAGCAAGAAAAATGAAGTTGCGAAGATTTTCCTGACCATCAGCGAGGTCGAGAAAGACCCCTATGGCGCCCTCAAAATCAGCTTCAATAACGGTCAGGTTTGGAAACAGACCGACAGCCGCAATTTCCGCCTGAAATCCGGGCAGAAGGTTTATATCGAAAAAGCCGCCTTAGGCTCATTCCTGTTGGGAGCTGAAGGGCGCAACAGCACTATCAGGGTCAAACGTCTGCAGTGAATCAATACCTGGATATCGCTGTCAATTTGATTGGCAGCCACCTGGAACAAGATCTCAATCGAGTTATCAATGAAGCGGCAGGCGAAGGCGTCTCGCCGCTTATCATTATTGGCAGCCATCTGGATGAAAGCCGAAACTGCATCCAGGTTTGCCGGCAATATCCCCAAAAAGTCTACACTACAGCAGGTGTCCACCCTCATCATGCCAGCGAATGGCAAACGGAGAGCGCCGCAGAACTGAAGCTACTGGCCGGACAACCGGGCGTGGTTGCCATAGGGGAATGCGGCCTGGATTACAACAGAGACTTTTCGCCGCGCCAGCAGCAACGCCAGGCCTTTGAGGCCCAGTTGGCTCTGGCGGTAGAACTGCAATACCCGGTACTGATGCATCAGCGAGATGCCCATGATGATTTTCTGGCTATTCTGGATGACTATCTGGAAGCCCTGCCGGCGGCGCTGCTGCACTGTTTTACCGACGGCCCCAAACAGGCCGAAGACTATATTGCCAGGGATCTGTATTTGGGCGTAACAGGTTGGGTTTGTGACGAACGTCGGGGACAGGATCTGGTCAGCGCTCTCCCCTTAATCCCGGACAACAGATTATTACTGGAAACCGACAGTCCCTATCTACTACCACGCAGCATGCGGCCCAAGCCCAAATCCGGCCGCAATGAGCCCAAGTATCTGCCTTACATAGCCCAAGCTGTCGCCGACATCCGAGGTCAGTCGCTGGAGAGTCTTGCGCGCCAATGCTTTAGCAACAGCTTGCGTTTCTTTAAACTGGAGAGCATTCATGGCTAATGCCTACTCCATTCTATTGCTCTTCTTGAGTTTACTATCTCTCAGTCTTGCTGCCGAACCCAGAGTCGCGTTGTCGGCAACCGAAGGGCTGGATTTAGATCTACGCCCCAGCACCCGAGTCACAGAACAAGGCAATGATAGTCGCCTCAGCCAGATACAGAATTTACCGGATACCGCCTGGCACCCAGCCAATGACTACAACTTTATCGAAATGGGCGCCGATGGCCTCTGGTTCAACTTCAGCCTTTATGCCAAAGAGCCGGGCCATTTCAACAGAATACTAGCCTTCAATAACCCCAGTATGGACAAGCTGGAGATCTACCACTATGTCGATGGTCGTCTCCAACGTCAGCTAACTCTGGGAGATACCCAGGCCTTTGGCCACAGAAGCATATTAAGTACCAACTTCCTCTATGCCTTTCATATCAGGCAGCAGGAGCAGCACCAATTCTGGCTGAAATTGACCACTGCCGGCAGCAGCTATCTGCCTATCCACCTTTGGGAGCCATACGAGCTGCTACAAAGCCAGGAAACCCGCAATATGCTCAATGGCATACAGTTAGGCGCCCTGGCCGCTATAGGCTTGTTTGCATTGTTTATCGCCCTAACAACCCGCTCCTTTAGTTACAGCTATTACGCCGGCTATGTATTGACCATGACCTTATTGGTTGCTTGCATCAATGGCACGGCCTTTCGCTATCTTTGGCCCAATGTGCCGCAGCTGCAACAATATGTTATCCCTTCGTTGGTCCCTCTGGTTATCGCCTTTGGAATACTCTTTACCGAGAAGGTATTGCAGCTCAAGTACCACAGTATCCGTATGTTGAGAGCCTGTCGCTATACCGCGGCCAGCGCCATACTGCTGATGTTTGCCACTGTAGTGCTCGATTATGCGCTCGCCATCTATATCGAGATCATCTCAGTCATGTCTGTGAGCCTGATGCTACTGTTTTTCAGCATACTGCAGGCGATACGCGGCAATAAACTCGCCAAACTCTACACTGTCTCCTGGAGTGGCATGACGCTGGGGATCTTTGTCTCCTGCCTCATGTATCTGGGTCTTATCAAACTGCCCTTGATGCCCCAAACACCGGTGCTATTGGGACTCACCTTCGAGGTGGTGTTTATGGCGGCAGTACTGGCAATACGCTACAACGATGAACGCAAGGCCAAGCAAAGAATTCAGCAAGAAGCCCTGAAACAGGCGGAGCGAATCCGCGAAGCCAGGGAAGAAACCCTGAGAATGGAAGCCGAGAGCAACGAGAAGCTGGAACGTATGGTGCAGGAACGTACGCTGGAGCTGGAAATTGCGCTCAGAGAACTGAACGAAGCCAACCAGAAACTCACTGAGCAAGCCACCATAGATAGCCTTACCGGGGTCAAAAATCGCTCTACCTTCGACAAGCGTCTGCAGGCCGAAGGGCGCATCAGTCGACGGCAACAGACGTCGCTGGCGCTGCTGATGCTGGACATAGACAGATTCAAGACCATTAACGATACCCATGGCCATTTGGCCGGCGATCAAACCCTTAAGAGTATTGCCAATACCCTCAAGAATATCCTCAGGCGCCCAAGTGATCTGGTATCACGTTTTGGCGGTGAGGAGTTTGCTATTATATTGCCTAATACTGATACTAACGGGGCCCTGAGTGTGGCAGAACAGATACGTCACGCCATCTCGGCCTTGGATGTCAGTTGGGACAAACAAACAATCCCTCTGACCGCCAGTATCGGCGTCAGCGTCGCCATCATAGAGTCGGATATGCACATCACCCAATTGTTGGAGCAAGCCGACAAGGCGCTGTATCACGCCAAAAATTCAGGCAGGGATCGGGTCTACGCCTTTGATCCCGAGCAAGATACCCTTTCAGATCCAGCCAGGAGCCCAAAGTGAACATAATTACCAGTGCCTACCCACAGCGTCGTATGCGCCGTATGCGCAAGCATGAGTTCAGTCGCCGCCTGATGGCTGAGAACCAGTTGACGGTCAATGACCTCATCTACCCCATGTTTGTGCTCGAAGGTAACAAGCGTACCGAATCTGTAGCCTCCATGCCGGGCGTTGAGCGTTACAGCATAGATCTACTGCTCAAAGAAGCCGAAGAGCTGGTAGAGCTGGGGATCCCTTTGATTGCCCTCTTCCCGGTAACACCGGCGGAGAAAAAGTCTCTGATGGCCGAAGAAGCCTACAATCCTGACGGTTTGGTGCAAAGAGCCGTTCGTGAGCTCAAGGCAGAGTTCCCTCAATTGGGCGTGATGACAGATGTCGCACTGGATCCCTACACCATTCATGGCCAAGACGGCATCATAGATGAGACGGGTTACATCATTAATGACATCACCACAGAAATTTTGGTGAAACAGGCACTGTCCCACGCCGCAGCAGGTGCCGATATGGTAGCCCCTTCAGACATGATGGATGGTCGCATAGGTGCCATACGTCAGGCGCTCGAAGCTGCAGGCCACGTCAACACCCAGATTATGGCTTATAGCGCCAAGTATTCTTCCAACTACTATGGCCCCTTCCGCGATGCGGTCGGCTCTGCCGGCAACCTCAAAGGCGGCAACAAGCACAGCTATCAAATGGATCCGGCCAACTCGGACGAAGCATTGCATGAAGTCGCCCTGGACATTCAGGAAGGCGCCGATATGGTGATGGTGAAGCCAGGCATGCCTTATCTGGATATAGTGCGCAGAGTCAAAACCGAACTGGGTGTGCCGACTTTTGCCTATCAGGTCAGCGGTGAATACGCCATGCATATGGCAGCAATTCAAAACGGCTGGCTGGCAGAAAAAGCCATAGTGATGGAATCTTTGCTGTGCTTCAAACGTGCCGGCGCCGATGGCATTCTCACTTACTTTGCCAAGCAGGCCGCCCAATGGCTGAAAGACGCCAAGTAAATTGAACTCCAAAGCCGCCTTCAAGGCGGCTTTTTTGTATTTATACCATTCCCGGCAAGAATCCACTCCCTGGTTGAAAAACCTCTTTGTTCAGATCAAAATTATTTAGTGATCTTGCTAACATACATAGTGTTTGTCTCTTTGATATATCCCTCACCAATGTTTGAATCAGGGTATGGAGTCACCCCACCCGAGGTAGTATGATGCACCAGAATGTAAAAGCGTTACTCGCCACCACCGCGTTATTCTTCAGTTGCCAGGTTATGGCCAATGGCGGTTGTGGTTTCGAAGACAAACAGGAAGGCTTTATCGCCACCTGCAGCGAGGAGAAACAGGAAGTGATCTTAACGGGCGCAGTCGAAGCACAGAAACTGGTGACAGAATTACCCGAATTCAGCAGTGGCTATCAGAGTTATCAGGTAGAGACAGATGCCTTGGCTCCAATAAAAGCGGTCGATAAGGCCACAGAAATTGTCGTCATCATAGGCACCTGGTGCCCGGACTGCCACAGAGAAACACCGCGCTTTATCCGTATCATGGAGCAAGTGGCCAACCCTAATATCCAGGTGCGTTATATCGGGGTAGATCGCCAGAAACAGGATCCGGAAGGCTTGGCCGCCCAATATGACTTCCAGCGGATCCCAACCTTTATTGTACTTCAGGATGACAAAGAGATTGGCCGTATCGTTGAACGCCCGGAAGTCTCTCTGGAGCAGGATCTGGCCAAGATCCTCAAGTAATCTTTCAAGCCACTATGCCGCGTAACCTAAGGTGCACTAGGGCTGTAGCAACAAAAAAATGAGATAGTAAAAAGGACCTGGTTAAGGTCCTTTTTTAATTGTGCTTATTCTGCAGACTGCCGTTTGGCCAACATCTGCAACACCCCTTCACGCAAAGCGCCGCCGGATAAATGCAGTTGTTCAATACCCAGCAGCTCAAACAGCGCCAGCAAGATGGCAACACCGGATGTAAAGGTCGGTGCCCGCTCTGGAGCAAGGCCATCTATGCCATCCAGAGTTAAGCTCTCCTGAGCCAATAACTCCTGTTTCAGTGATTCCAACACCGCCAGAGTCAAAGTTTCCGACCTCTGCCTATGTTGCAACACTTCAACCACTGACTGCACTGCTCCGGAAGCGCCGACCACCGAATGCCAACCCAGCGCTTTCAAAGTCGATTTGTGTTCAGCCAAGGCCAGCTCCACCCTGGCTCGCACATCGTCAAAGTCCAGCGGTTGCAAGGGAGCAGAGGTGAAAAAGCATTGGTTGTAGGTGACACAGCCTATAGGCAGACTAGTTTTAAACAGCACCTTTTCACCGTCACCCACAATAAACTCGGTACTGGCACCACCTATATCTATCACCAGGCGTCGCCCTTCGCCATGAGTGGTCGCCACCATGCCTTGATAGATAAGTTCGGCTTCACGCATACCGCAGATGATCTCTATCGGGTGCCCTAATATTTGCAGGGCACGACGATTGAATTCATCGGCGTTGCTGATACAACGAAGGGTTGCTGTGGCAATGACGGCCACATTGACATCATCGACTTGATGTTCGACAAGCATATTGGAGAACATGGCCAGGCAATCGAGGCCACGTTCGAATGCCGCCAGGTTGAGACTGCCATCAGCCTCAATTCCCTCGGCCAACCTCACCTTACGTTTGTACTTGGCGAGAACCTTGGGCTGGCCGCCGACGGTACGGGCAACCAGCATATTGAAGCTATTGGAGCCAAGAGTTATGGCAGCGTAGGCGGGTTTCGGCATTCAGGAATGTCTGCGAGTCCTGTCGTGACGAGGTGGACGACCACCGCTACGATGAGCTCCCTGAGGACGTCCCTGACCGCGATCACGGGTATTGCGCGGTCCGGCATGCTTACGATGGATACGAACCGGTGCTGGAATATCATCGAGCAAGGCTTCGGCATCATAAGAGGTTACCGGAATCGAGTGCTTGATATAGTCTTCGATAGCCGGCAGGTTGAGGGCGTATTCTTCACAGGCAAAGCTGACCGAAACCCCTTTGGCACCGGCACGGCCAGTACGACCGATACGGTGAACATAGTCTTCACAGTCATCAGGCAGGTCGAAGTTATAGACATGGGACACATCAGAAATATGCAGGCCACGGGCCGCTACGTCTGTGGCCACCAAAATATCCAGATCACCCTTGGTGAACAGCTCCAGGATCTTAAGGCGTTTCTTTTGTGGCACGTCACCGGTCAGTAGACCGACTCTGTGACCATCACCTTCGAGCCAACCCCAGAGGTTTTCACACTGATGTTTGGTATTGGCAAAGACTATCGCCTTATCCGGCCAATCTTCCTCTATCAGGGTAAGCAGCAGTGGGATCTTGTCTTTCATCGAAGGATAGAACAGCTCTTCCTTGATGTTTTTCGAAGTTTTCTCTTCCGGTGCAATTTCGACTTTGACCGGGTCATTCATATGGTCATAAGCCAGCTCCTGCACCTTCATCGACAGGGTAGCCGAGAACAGCATGTTGAGCCTGTCTTTGGCATCCGGCATGCGGCGGAACAGGAAGCGAATGTCTTTGATAAAGCCCAGATCAAACATACGATCCGCTTCATCCAACACTACGGCCTGAATAGCGCTGAGATTGATAACCCCTTGACGCACGTAATCTATAATTCGCCCCGTAGTACCAATCAGGATATCCACGCCCTTGTCCAGCACCTTGCGCTGGGCATCATAGCCTTCGCCGCCATAGACAATCCCCACCTTGAGTTTGGTGTGTTTGGACAGCAAGGTGGCATCTTTGGCTATCTGAATCGCCAGTTCCCGGGTTGGTGCCATGATGATGGCTCTGGGCTGATTAAGTTGGCGTTCGGCGGGAATGTCGGTGGAAAGTAAGTGGTTAAAAGTTGCTACCAGAAAGGCCAGGGTCTTGCCCGTACCTGTCTGCGCCTGACCGGCGATATCCTTGCCCTGCAAAAGTACCGGCAGGGAAAGTGCCTGAATAGGCGTACAATATTCGAAACCGTTTTCTGCAAGCGCCTGAATTACTTCAGGATGTAGTGGCAGTTCGGCAAGTTTTTGTTGAGATAAATGTGTTTCGCTCATAGCGCAAGCATACCAGTTAGGGTTGCAATAAGATACTCGATCGTTTGAAATAGCGACAAGAAAAAAACGGTGACTTGAATTGCCGTTAATCCAACCCAATATACAGGTTAAGCCATTAACAGACCAGTAATGGCAACCCAACTGGAGAACATCATGAGCGATAAAATTGTGTACCTGAGCGACGACAGCTTTGAAAACGACGTCCTGAAATCAGAACTGCCTGTATTGGTAGACTTCTGGGCCGAGTGGTGTGGCCCATGTAAAATGATCGCTCCCATCCTGGACGATGTTGCCGAAGAATACGCCGGCAAACTGACCATCGCCAAATTGAACATAGATCAAAATAACGCTTCACCTGTTAAATACGGTGTTCGCAGCATCCCTACTCTGTTGCTGTTCAAAAACGGTGAACTGGTTGCCAATCAGGTTGGCGCCCTGTCCAAGACTCAGTTGAAAGAGTTCATCGACGCCCAGATTTGATCACTCAAATCAAATAAGTGACACCCGGCACGCCCTAGAAATAAAAATGTGCCGGGTTCAGTTAAACTTCTGGACGCCCTGTCCTGATAGTGCTACTTTAATAACCAGATTCTTTCTACTAACCCACTTCTCGCTGTTCAATCAACATCCATCAAGTCCAATTTGAGAGATTGAGCGCGTAAGCTTTGTCGCGTGAAACAAGACCCACCAAAAATGAATTTAACTGAATTAAAAAACAAGTCTATTGCAGACTTAGTCGCACTGGCCGAAGAAATGAAGCTGGAGAATATGGCTCGTGCCCGCAAGCAGGATATCATCTTCTCTATATTGAAAGCCCATGCCAAGAGCGGTGAAGACATCTTCGGCGGCGGCGTTCTGGAAATACTTCAGGATGGATTTGGTTTCCTGCGCAGTGCCGATGGTTCGTATCTGGCCGGTCCCGATGATATTTATGTTTCTCCAAGCCAGATCCGTCGTTTCAACATGCGAACGGGTGACACCATTTTCGGCAAAATACGTCCCCCTAAAGAAGGCGAACGCTATTTTGCTCTGCTGAAAGTTAACGAAGTTAACTTCGACAAGCCTGAAAACTCTCGCAACAAGATCCTGTTTGAAAACCTTACCCCACTGCATGCAGAAGAACGTCTGCGTATGGAACGTGGTAACGGTTCCACCGAAGATATCACAGCCCGAATTCTGGATCTCTGCTCACCTGTGGGTAAGGGCCAGCGTGGGCTGATTGTTGCGCCACCCAAAGCCGGTAAGACTCTGCTGCTGCAGAACATTGCCCAATCAATCACCTACAACAACCCTGAAGTAGTGTTGATGGTGCTGCTGATCGACGAACGTCCTGAAGAAGTCACCGAAATGCAGCGTCTGGTTCAGGGTGAAGTGATCGCTTCCACCTTCGATGAGCCTGCAAGCCGTCACGTACAAGTTGCAGAGATGGTTATCGAAAAGGCCAAGCGCCTGGTTGAACACAAGAAAGACGTAGTGATTCTGCTGGACTCCATCACCCGTCTGGCTCGTGCTTACAACACGGTTGTGCCTTCATCCGGCAAGGTGCTGACAGGTGGTGTGGATGCCAACGCGCTGCACAGACCCAAGCGTTTCTTCGGTGCAGCCCGTAATATCGAAAACGGTGGCAGCCTGACTATTATCGCCACTGCGCTTATCGATACCGGCTCCAAGATGGACGAAGTGATTTACGAAGAGTTCAAGGGTACAGGTAACCAGGAACTGCATCTGTCACGCAAGGCCGCTGAAAAACGGGTATTCCCTGCCATTGACTTCAACCGCAGCGGTACCCGTCGTGAAGAGAAACTAACCACGCCGGATGAGCTGCAGAAGATGTGGATCCTGCGTAAGATCCTCAACCCTATGGATGAAGTCAGCGCGATGGAATTCTTGATCGACAAGTTGGCAATGACCAAGACCAATGAAGAGTTCTTCACTGCGATGAAACGCACCAAGTCTTGATGTAAAAGGCAACGGTCCCAATCGGACCGTTCCTGCTCTGACACCCATTAACACCATTCAGTCAAAGTTTGTTTAACTGAATGGTGTTATGTCAAACAAGTTGATTCTTACAGGTCGAGCGCCAAGATTTTCGAGCGGCGATGGTAGTTGTAAAGCTGCTTCTTCTTGCTAGGCAAAGCATCCACCTCCACCAATTCAAAACCATGTTCCAGGAACCAATGAATGCTGCGGGTCGTCAACGCGAATAACCTGGAATAACCACGTACCTTGGCCTGGCCTATAATGTTTTGCAGCAGCAAACTACCACGATCGGCATCGCGATAGTCAGGGTGTACCACCAAACAGGCAAATTCGCCGGCATTGTCCTCTTCAAAGGGATAAAGCGCCGCGCAGCCTATCACCAAGCCATCACGCTCAATCAGCATAAACTGCTCTATTTCTATCTCCAGTTGTTCGCGGGAGCGACGCACCAGGATACCCTGCTCTTCCAGCGGGCGGATCAGGTTGAGTATGCCGCCAATGTCGGCAATGGATGCGCGCCGTAAACGCTCGGCACTCTCAGTGACTATCTGGGTACCTATACCTTCACGAGAAAACAATTCCTGCAACAGGGCACCATCTTCCAGATAGCTGACCAAATGGCAACGGGGTACGCCACTGCGACAGGCATCAATACTGGCCTTGAGAAACGCCATAGTGCCGACGCAACCTTCACCCTGGCCGGCCAGTTTATCGAGAATTTTCTGGGCATCGTTGGGCATCAGTTCGGCAATCACATCACCATTACGGTCCAAAATACCGTTCTGGGAGCTGAAGCCTATCATCTTGTCGGCTTTAAGCTTGATTGCTACTTGAGTCGCTACCTCTTCAGCGGTGAGATTAAAACTCTCGCCGGTGACCGAAGCTGCTATCGGCCCCATCAGGATGATGCAGTTATTTTCCAATTGCCGCTTAAGCCCTTGAACATCAATACGGCGCACCTTGCCGGAGAGGCAATAGTCAATGCCATTGTCGACCCCCAAAGGCTGGGCAATCACAAAATTACCGCTAACCACATTGATCTGAGCTCCCTGCATAGGTGTGTTCGACAAGCTCATGGACAACCTGGCAGTAATATCAAACTGCAAAGAACCAGCCACCTGCTTAATCAGCTTAAGAGTCGCTTCGTCGGTGATCCGTACACCTTGATGGTAGGCGGGCTCAATCTGATGATGAGCCAAGGATTCGTCTATCTGCGGCCGGGCGCCATAAACCAATACCACCTTGATCCCCAAGCTATGCAGCAAAGCAACATCATTGATGATGGAACGAAACTTAGGCTGAGCCAGTGCCTCCCCTCCTAACATCACAACAAATGTCTTGCCCCTGTGGGCATTGACATAGGGAGCAGAATGACGAAAACCATCAACCAATTCTGTGGTACGCACCTTGGGATTTACCTCACACTCGTTAAAGCCGGCAGAAATGAATGCCACACCTGTGGCACGAACAACATAATAATGCATTTAAATTCACTTAAAAAGCATTTGTTTGCAAATACGACCATTTCAACTCCTAACCATTCACATGCAGGACAAGCAATCTCCAAATACTTTTCCAAAGACAACTATCGAGTCAACATTCACAGCCAGGGTTCCAGTTATCGCAAAGAAAGGTATAGCAGGGATCTGTTGAGAATGTATGAACCCTCCAGCGACCCGGAACCTGCGCCATAAGGTTTGCTATCGTCGATGGGCAGATAGACAGGGCCCGCAACTCAGCCTTCCCAAACAAGAAACATTACAGGTAAGAGTTATAGATGCGGCGAATATAGAATCCAAAGTCAAACCCCAAGTGCCGACGTGCTGCCTGCGGGCTCGTACCTGGAAGGAGAGTTTCTGCAAATATCTAAACAACTGCCGCCCGATTATCAATTTTGAATTCAAACGCGGATCAAAATCAGGCTGATTGCTGTACCATATAGCCTCAGTTGCAGAGGCGATATCGAATAGGGCATCACAGCATCGGCCCGGTCTGATTGACATCGGCGACCGACATCTTTAAAACGTCAGCCAAGTTGGCGATAGCGCTACGAGACACAGCAAGGACACGGAACGATGGGACAGCTTATAGGAAATTTCTTCTCGGTAGTTTGGCGAGTTCTCGCTGCGGTTTTTGGTCACTGGCAAGCGCCGCCCTGGATGCATTGGTGCATAAAGCATCCCTTTAAAGCCTTGGGAAGCTTACTGCTGCTATCTGTGCTGACTGTGCTTTGCTGGGGTGGCTGGTATTGGTATCAGCATTTACCCAAGCCCTATACCCTACACTATACGCTCAAGGCGCCGAGGCTGACCGATTACCACCAAGCCAAACCTCAGGTCGCTCCCTTGACCCTGACCTTCAGTGGTTCGGTCGCACCTTTGGACGTCATAGGCAAACCAGTCTCCAAAGGCGTCAGCCTCAGCCCCCAACTCGCCGGGCAGTGGCGCTGGGCCAGTGACAAGCATCTGCAATTTATTCCGGATAACGACTGGCCGATTGCGGAAAAGTTCGCGGTCAGCCTGGATAAGAAGCAGCTGCTGGCAGACCATATCTTACTGGATAAATACCAGAGCGAATTCAGCACAGCCGCCTTCACCGCCACCATCTCTGATGGGCGTCTGTACCAGGATCCGGCCCAGCCGAGTATTCAAAAGCTGGTCGCCACCCTGGCCTTCAGCCACCCGGTGGATACGACCTCGGTCAAACCCCAACTGGCGATATTGCTGAGCCCCGGCTTGACCTACAGCGGCAATGGCGATACCGAAGTCACCTTCGACGACAAGCATCTGTTCGCTTACATACATTCTCCTGCGCTCGCCACACCACTTGAGCAGAGCACTGTAACCCTGGAAGTCAGCAAAGGGATCCTGGCGGCCAGCGGCGGCAACAAGGCAGGCAAGAGCCAATGGCAAGTAGAGGTTCCCGGCCGTTATCAGCTGAGCTTTAAACAGGCTCAGGTCAACTTCGCCTACAACGACAAGGATGAACCCGAGCCGGTACTGACAATGGAAAGCTCACGTCCGGTCAACGACGAAGCGCTTCAAGGCAAGGTACATGCCTGGTTGCTGCCGCTGAAAAATCCCAAGGGAAGCCGTCACTGGTATCAGGAAAATGTCACCGAACAGGTGCTGGCCAAGGCCGACAAACTGACCTTGACCCAGATCCCCGGTGCCGAAGGCCTCAACCAGTTGCACAGCTTCAAGCTGAAAGCTCCGGTCGATCGCTACGTGGCGGTAATGGTGGATAAGGAAGTCGAAGGCCAAGGGGGTTATCTGTCCCGCGATGCCGTGCTGACTGTGCTGCGAATGCCGCAATATCCCAAGGCGCTCAATTTCCTCGGCGAAGGTTCCTTGCTGACTCTGGACGACGATCAACGCCTCGGCTATCTGGCCCGAGGGGTACAAAAGGTGCAGATTGAGGTCGCCCAGTTACTGCCTGATCAGCTCAATGCCCTGATAGATCAAAGCTCGGGCAGCTTTGCCGAGCCCTACCTCAACAACACAGATTTCGACCGTTTGGTCACCCGTCAGGTGTTCAAGCAACAGCTTGCCGGGCGCGATCCCAGCAAGACGCTCTACGGCAGCGTCGACCTCAAGCCCTTCTTCAAGGACAAGCGCGGCATCTTTGTGGTCAAGCTTACTCCGGCCGATGAAAGAGACAGCCAAACCTTCGACTATTACCAAACCGAGGCCCACGATCTGCGCTTTGTGGTCGTGACAGATCTGGGCATACTCGCCAAACGCAGCCGTGATGGCAGCCAGGATCTGTTCGTGCAATCCCTCGGCAAGGGGACTCCGGTGGCAGGAGCCCGGGTGGCCGTCATCGGCCGCAACGGTTTGCCGGTAGCCGAGGCTTTAACCGATGAACGCGGTCATGCAAGCTTTGCCAAGCTTGGCGATCTGCGCCGGGAAAAGACCCCGCTCTACTATCGGGTCGAAAAGGATGGCGATCTCTCCTTCTTACCTTTGGCTGATTGGCGTCGCCAGCTCAATCTGTCCCGTTTCGACACCGGCGGCAGCTATGAAAGCGACGATCCCGGCGCCCTGAGAGCCTACCTCTTCACCGACCGCGGGCTATATCGCCCCGGTGAGACGGCTCATATCGCCAGTTTGGTGCGGGGGCAGGACTGGAGTACCGCCCTGGGTGGCCTGCCGGTGAAAATGCAGATCACCGACCCCCGCGGGGTAACCGTGCTGGATCGCACCTTCAAACTCGATGGCAGCGGCTTTGACAGCCTGGACTTCAGCGCCGGTGAAACCGCGGTTGCCGGTGACTATCTCGCCACTCTGTCCCTTATCAAAGACAGATACCGCCTCACGCGTCTTGGTGATGTCACATTCAAGGTGCGCGACTTCGAGCCGGATCGTATCAAGGTGCGAGTCTATTTGGGCACCGACTTGGGCACCGACAAGCAGTTTGAAGGCTGGCGCACGCCGCAGCAACTCAAGGCCGAGGTCTTGGCCGAGCAACTCTTCGGCGGCCCGGCGAGCGATCGCCGAGTCAGCGGCGAGATGGTGCTGTCACCAACCGATATCAGCTTCAAAGCCTGGCCCGGCTATCGTTTTGGGGTATTGGGCAAGCTCAAGGAATCGTTCCGCGAAGACTTGAGCGAAACCACCACAGACGGCGAAGGCAAGGCCAGCCTGGACTTGGCGCTGGACCGCTTTACCGGCAGCACCTACAAGCTGCACTTGCTGGCTCGGGTATTTGAAGCCGGTTCAGGCCACGGTGTCAGCGCCCAAGACCAGCTACTGGTATCCGATGCCGACTGGTTACTGGGCTACAAGAGCGATGGCGATCTGGACTTCATCAGCAAAGACGGCAAGCGTGTGCTCAACCTGCAAGCCGTTGGCCAGGACCTTCAAGGTGTGGCTACTGAGCTCAAAGTCGAGCGTATCGCCCGGCGCTGGGTGTCTGTGTTGGTGAAACAGAATGACGGCACCTACCGCTATGAATCGCGCCGCAAAGACAAACTGCTGGGCAGCACTGCCCTGAGTCTGGCCGCAAGCGGTGGCCAATTGGAACTCGACACCAGGGAGCCGGGTGATTACCGCCTGCGACTGCTGGATGAAAACGGCCGCCAGTTGAACCAAATAGATTACAGCGTTGCCGGCAGTGGCAACGCCAGTCGCACGCTGGAGCGCAACGCCGAGCTGGAACTGACGCTAAACAAGGCAGAATATCTGCCGGGTGAAAGCATTCAGGTGGCGATTCAGGCCCCTTACAGCGGCGCCGGACTCATCACCATAGAGAGAGACAAGGTCTACGCCTTCAAATGGTTCAAGGCCGACAGCACCCGTTCGTTGCAGAGCATTACCCTGCCGCAAGGCATTGAGGGCAATGCCTATATCAATGTGCAGTTCCTGCGGGCACCGGACTCGGAAGAAGTCTTTATGAGCCCGCTGTCCTATGCCGTGAAACCCTTTAAGGTGGATCTCGGTGAGCGGCGTCAGGCCATCGCCATGAGCCTGCCGGAAAAGGTAAAACCCGGGACGCAACTGGATATCGACCTCAAGCTGCCAAGCAAAGCCAGAGTCGTGGTATTCGGGGTTGATGCCGGTATTTTGCAGGTGGCCCGCTATGAAGCGCCGGATCCGCTGGCGCACTTCTTCGACAAGAAGGCTCTCAGCGTAGATTCGAGCCAAATTCTCGACCTGCTGCTGCCGGATCTCAAGGTGCTGATGCGCCAGGCCGCACCCGGAGGTGACGCCGCCGCGCTGCTGGCAGCCAACCTCAACCCCTTCAAGCGCAAGCGCGCCAAGCCTGTGGTTTACTGGTCGGGTATTCGTGAGTTGGCCGCCGGAGAGCAGCGGCTGCAATATACAGTGCCCGACAGCTTCAACGGCAGTATCCGCTTCTTTGCCGTCAGTGCCACCGAAGGCGGCATAGGCACCAGCGAGGCCAGTGTCGCGGTCAAGGCGCCTGTGGTGATGAGCCCCAATGTGCCGGCTTTCCTGGCACCCGGCGACACCGCCGATGTTACTGTGGGACTCTATAACACAGAAGCCGAGGCGCAGGATGTTACCCTGACCCTCAACCTGAGCGGCGCCCTTCGTAGCGACCTGCAACCGCAGCAGTTCCATATCGAACCGGGCCGTGAGGCCACGGCGCACTTTGCCGTCAAGGCAGGTGAAAATCTGGGTCAAGGGGAGCTCCACTGGAAGCTGGCCACCAGCGAAGGCGAGCTCAAGATCAGCGAGAGCATCTCGGTACGGCCGTTAACGCCCCACCGGTTGACCCTGGCCACGGCTGTGCTCGACCGCTCCGAAGCCAAGCTCAAACTTGACCGTCAGCTGTTTACGCCGTTCAGCAAGGTGGAAGCGGCCCTTGGCAACAGCCCGCTGGTTTGGGCTCAGGGGCTGAGCCACTATCTGGACAACTATCCTCACGCCTGTACCGAGCAGTTGGTATCCAAAGCCGTACCGGCACTGCTGCTGGGCAAGCCCCAGGATAATCTCAATGACTTTAACCAACTCATTGGCCAGTTGCGTAGCCGCCAGAACAGCAGCGGCGGCTTCGGTCTCTGGGCCGCCAACCCGATAGTCGAGCCTATGGTGGCCTTGTATGTGGTAGACATGCTGCTGGACGCCAAGGCCCAGGGTTACCCCGTGCCCCAGGATCTACTGGACAAGGCCAACAGCTATCTATCGAGCGTGAGCTCCGGCCCCAGCAGCGGCCTGGATGAGCTGCGCGAGCGTGCCTATGGCGCGTATCTGCTGGCCCGCCAGGGCGTGCAGGTTAGCGGCGCCCTGGCCGACATCCGCGAGCGTTTGCAGCGCTACTATCCCAAAGATTGGCAAGCAGACATCGCCAGTGCCTGGCTGGCCGCCAGCTTTACCCTGATGCAGCAGCAACAGTTGGCCGAGCCGCTGTGGCAGGCGCAGAAGTGGCAGCTGCTTGAGGATAAGCCCCAGCGCCTCGGCCTCTACCTGGATCCCATGGTGCACGATGCCCAGCTGCTGACACTCATCGCCCGTCAGGCGCCACAGCGCCTGGATGACCTGCCGGAACAGTTGCTGCCGCGCATGGGCCAGTGGCTCAGCGAGCAGCGTTATAGCTCGCTGTCTGCCGGTACTCTGGTGCGGGCGCTGACCGCTCTGGATAACTCCCGCGGCGATCAGGGGCTGTCCATGCAAGCACTGGTCGATAAGGCCTGGCAGGCACTGAGTCTACCCAAGGCTAAGCTGCCCCTCGGCAGTGAAGAGGTGAAATACCAGAAAACCGGCACTAATGATGCCTTCTATCTTCTCAGCCAGCAGGGATTTGACCAAAGCCCGGCCAAGCCTTTCAGCCAAGGGCTGGAGGTGAGCCGCGACTATCTGACCCTGGAACAGCAACCTCTTGGCAAGGTCAAGGTCGGGGATGAATTCCTGGTCAGGCTGCGGCTGCGCTCCACAGATATGGACAAGTTGCAGCAGGTGGTCGTTATAGATCTGCTGCCCGGCGGCGTGGAGCCGGTTTATCGTGACAAGGATGACAGCTTCGACGGCTGGCAGCCGCCTGTAGGCATGGCTCAGCACAGCGACTGGTCGCCACAGTGGCTCAATGTACGCGAAGACCGCTTGGTGCTCTACGGTACCGCCTGGCGCGATGCCAAAACCTTTGTCTACAAGGTACGGGCCACCAATGTCGGCCAGTTCCAGGTGCCGCCCGCCTACGCCGAGGGGCTGTATGATCCCCTGATTCAGGCTCAGGGCCCAAGTGGTGAGTTGGTGATCGAAGCGCCATGAAACGCCGCTATTTGTGCCTGCTGGCCCTGGCAGCCTTGCTGCTGGGGCTGAGACTCTGGCCGGCACAACCTTTTTCAAAGCTGGCGCCCAGTTCCCGCATGGTGTTGGCCGCCGATGGCAGTCTGCTGCGGCTGACGCTGGCCAGTGATGGCCAGTATCGGCTCTGGCAACCCCTGGAAGGGGTTTCAGACAACATGGTGCAAGCCATCTTGCTCAAGGAAGACCGCTATTTTTACTTCCATCCCGGTATCAACCCGGCGGCCACCGCCAGGGCGATAGTCGCTACCTATCTTAAGGATGATCGCCAGGGCGCTTCGACCCTGACCATGCAACTGGCCCGGCGGGTTTACAACATCAACAGCCGCCAGGTTGCCGGGAAACTGCAGCAGATGCTGGCGGCGCTCTGGCTGGAACTGCGTTACTCCAAGCATGATATTCTCGAGGCCTATCTCAATCTGGCGCCCATGGGCGGCAATATTGAAGGTGTTGGCGCTGCCAGCCGCATCTACTTTCATAAAGACGCCGGTGAGCTGTCACTCAGTGAAGCCCTCAGCCTGGCGGTCATGCCGCAAAGCCCGGCGCGCCGCGCCCGCTTCGGTGCCGACTTTCAGGATGCCCGCGACCGTCTGGCGTTGCTCTGGCAACAAAGCTATCGCGACGATCCCCGCAACAACGGCCTGTTGACCCTCACCGCCATCGGCCATGATCGCACTGAGCTGCCATTTCTGGCGCCGCATTTCAGCCGCCGCCTGCTGCGGGATAATAGTGACACCCAAATTCACAGCACTCTGGACGTCAGCCTGCAGACCTTGCTGGAGCGGCGCCTTGGGCTGTATATCGAAAGCCAGCGCCATCTGGGGGTAAAGAATGCCGCCGCAATCCTGGTGGACAGCCGCGATCAGAGCATCAAAGCCTGGATAGGCTCGGCAGACTTCTTCGATACCGATATCCAAGGCCAGGTGGACGGCGTCACCGCCCGCCGCTCGCCGGGTTCAACCCTGAAGCCATTTCTGTTTGGCCTGAGCATAGATCAGGGGCTCATACACCCGCTGAGCATACTCAAGGATGCACCCACCGCCTTTGGCAGTTTCCAACCGGAGAACTTTGACCACAGATTTACCGGCCCCATCAGCGCCCACGATGCCCTGGTCAAGAGCCGCAATCTGCCGGCCGTGTGGCTGGCAGGACAAGTGAACCAACCCAATCTCTACGGCTTCCTGCGCCAGGCCGGTATTCAGGGGCTCAGGGGTGAAAGTCATTATGGTTTATCCCTGGCGCTGGGCGGCGGTGAGCTGACCATGGCGGAGCTGGCGCGGCTGTACCTGATGCTGGCGAGCCAGGGCCACGACTATCCGCTGCGGGATCAACAAAGCCAGCCCATCAGTCCGCAAGGAAAGAGGTTGCTGAGCCCTGCCGCCGCCTTTATGGTGCGGGACATACTCAAGGACAACCCCCGCGCCGACGGCCTGCCCGGCAGCAACTGGACAGTGGCCTGGAAAACAGGTACCTCCTGGGGATATCGCGATGCCTGGAGCGCCGGTATCACAGGCCCCTATGTGTTGGTGGTCTGGGTGGGTAACTTCGACGCCACCCCCAACCCGGCCTTTGTCGGCGTCCGTACCGCCGGGCCCCTGTTCTTCGCCCTCAGCGATGCCTTGCAGGGCGCGCTGCCGGGCACGGCCGACATGGCCAACACGCCGCCGGATACAGTGAAAAAGGTGGCCTTCTGCGCCGCCTCCGGCGAACTGCCCAACCCTTGGTGCCCCAAATTGGTCGATGGCTGGTATATCCCGGGAGTTTCCCCCATCAAGGTCTCCAACTTGCATCGCCCCGTGTGGCTGGATAACAAAACCGGCGCCGCCGTCTGCCCGCCCTACGACTCGGCAATTCACCACCAGGAGGTGTTTGCCTTCTGGCCGTCAGACTTGGCGGCCCTGTTCGAGCAGGCAGGTTTACCCCGCAGGAGGCCGCCGGAGCTTCCGGCCGCCTGCAGCCAAAGAGTCGCGGTCAGCTACTCGGCCCCGCTTATCCGCTCCCCCTTGAAAGGCGTCACCTACAGCCTGCGCCAAAGCGTGGCCAATGAACACATAGCCCTCAAGGCCGATGCCGCCTCCGACAGCCAAATACTCTACTGGTTTGCCGGTAACAGCCTGCTCGGCCAGAGCCTGCCGGGCCAAACCCTGGAATGGCGCCCGCCCAGAGCCGGACGCTTCCAACTGTCGGTCAGCGACGACAAAGGCCGCAGCGCCAGCAGACTACTTCGAGTGGACATGCTGCCTTGAGCCGGGCCGCTATTTAGATCACCTCAGTTTCGACCTCTTCAGCCCCACAAATGCAGGACGTTCGGATTTTGCTGGGGTTGAGTGATAAATCCTCGTTGTGGAGGGAGCACGGCAAGGCTCAAGTGCAATTCACCAGAAAACCTTTCTACGCTGCCTGAGCGGCAGTGAACGAGTTACCTGCTATGACAAACATCCTAGTAACTTTCTAAGCTGCCTGAGCGGCAGTGAACATTTGAGCCATTCGAGTTTAAGCCATTCGACTTTTCTAAGCTGCCTGGGCGGCAGTGAACTTAGCTGGATTGCTTGCTTCACCTGTGGTTATTTTCTAAGCTGCCTGGGCGGCAGTGAACTGGGGTGATGATGAGGTGTCGCGCCTAGTGATTTTCTAAGCTGCCTGGGCGGCAGTGAACAAACCAAAATCAGAGCGCGAATTATTTGTTGATTTCTAAGCTGCCTGGGCGGCAGTGAACAAAATCCTTCATGGTCGCCTCTGCGTTCCACATTTCTAAGCTGCCTGGGCGGCAGTGAACCAAGAGCGAAAACATCATCTACACCAGCAACGTTTCTAAGCTGCCTGGGCGGCAGTGAACCAACCAGCATTGTGGCGTGATAAGCCAGTAGATTTCTAAGCTGCCTGGGCGGCAGTGAACCTGCCGCAGCCTGACGAGCAAAACCAGCAGGCTTTCTAAGCTGCCTGGGCGGCAGTGAACACCCACAAAACAAAGACGAATTTGGCGAGTGTTTTCTAAGCTGCCTGGGCGGCAGTGAACCCATCACGGTACAAAGCAGAATATGCGGAGCATTTCTAAGCTGCCTGGGCGGCAGTGAACTTACATTCCTCCTACTTTTCATTTACTAAAAATTTCTAAGCTGCCTGGGCGGCAGTGAACGTTTGATAAATATTAATTGGTTGTTGTTTTATTTTCTAAGCTGCCTGGGCGGCAGTGAACATAGTAAACAACCCTGTGCCCGTTAACCGTGATTTCTAAGCTGCCTGGGCGGCAGTGAACGCCTGCCAGGTATCTAAGGGGGCGTTATGTTTTTTCTAAGCTGCCTGGGCGGCAGTGAACAACACATCTACGTTTGACGGTACAGGGAAACATTTCTAAGCTGCCTGGGCGGCAGTGAACTTTTGTTAAGTCAGGAACTAGAGGATGGATAATTTCTAAGCTGCCTGGGCGGCAGTGAACATCTAAAGAGTAAACAGAAAAACCCATCGAAATTTCTAAGCTGCCTGGGCGGCAGTTAACTTGTATGTGAACGTGTCAGAGTTATCAAGTGTTTTCTAAGCTGCCTGGGCGGCAGTGAACCTGACCATGCTGGACGGTGACGCCTCAATTAATTTCTAAGCTGCCTGGGCGGCAGTGAACAACGGTAGAATCTTAATCTTATCTTCATTCTATTTCTAAGCTGCCTGGGCGGCAGTGAACTCTGGGTGAGGCTCGAATTGCAAATCGAGATTTTTCTAAGCTGCCTGGGCGGCAGTGAACCACTTGGCCAAGGAGCGTGAACGGCTTGATAATTTCTAAGCTGCCTGGGCGGCAGTGAACCGGTACTTATTGTGACGGCCTCTGCGCATACATTTCTAAGCTGCCTGGGCGGCAGTGAACGGGCTCTGACCTTAAAGAGACTATGAACCACTTTTCTAAGCTGCCTGGGCGGCAGTGAACGTTTGCAGGAAACTTTTCTCTTGCCTCGTCGCTTTCTAAGCTGCCTGGGCGGCAGTGAACGCCATAAGGCCATAAGCGGCAGCTTCCAGAGCTTTCTAAGCTGCCTGGGCGGCAGTGAACACCAACCCCGTAACCGGACGCGAACACCAAAATTTCTAAGCTGCCTGGGCGGCAGTGAACAACTGCCGGAATGCGTCCTTGTTGGCGTCATTTTTCTAAGCTGCCTGGGCGGCAGTGAACGAATCACCTTATCTTGATATGATACACGGTCATTTCTAAGCTGCCTGGGCGGCAGTGAACGTTACGAGAATCGTGTAATAAACAAAACGTTTTTTCTAAGCTGCCTGGGCGGCAGTGAACAGAGGAACGGTCAGCCCTGAAAAGTCCAGTAATTTCTAAGCTGCCTGGGCGGCAGTGAACCTGGCCGTATTCGCTGGGCTCGCCAGCAGTGTTTTCTAAGCTGCCTGGGCGGCAGTGAACTGTACCGGGGTCACAACCTATCTCACCAGGTTTTTCTAAGCTGCCTGGGCGGCAGTGAACTGGAATCCCACTTACACGCAGTCGTTCCATAATTTCTAAGCTGCCTGGGCGGCAGTGAACAATAGAATAAATCAATAAAAGAAAGTCACAACAGGTGGTTAGGATAAAAAACCTATTTTTACCCTGTTGAATACCACCTGTTGTAACTGATTGTATATAAAGCTTATTTTTAAAGAGCAAAAATAAAGGGTAAAACTCACCCTTTGATGCTTAAAAGTGCGGTACTGTTCCAAGCGATGCAATACCATTAACTTTACGACTCAGCCCGTAGCAATCGAACTGCCCATCCACAGGTGTACTTTGCGGATATCTTTCGATAAACAGCGGGAACTTGCTGTTTTTGTCCGGCGAACGTTGTTTCGTTTGCTGGCTGTGCAAGAAGATAAATGGCAAATCACACTGCCCAGTCGGTTTGCTTTTTTCAAGATCGGTTAAGCACTCGGCCAGCAGCTTGCCCGACTTTGCAGCCCATAATGCCGCCTTTTGCTGCATAGCCCGCTCAATCCGCTCAGGCGATTTCACCTGTTTGCGTACAAAGCTCACGTAGGAAACATCACTCGGTACGGGTTTGATCCCTTTAATATGCGCATAGTCTTCGAACCGATTCAGCCATTGGTGAATGGCTAGCTTTTCCAATGACGCTTGTTCTTTGGCAAAGAGGCGCAATTTACTGCCCAGGGGAAACTTAGCCCGGAGATAATCAGGAAAGCCAACCGCAACACTAGACTGATTTGCATCCACTTTGTGTTCAACAAGTGCAATATGCACTTGTTGAAACACGTTTTGCCAAAGAAAACCAAGCGAGATATCGACATCCGGTAGTAGGGTAATTTCTTGGTAGTAGTTCATTACCGCCACCTATTTATCACTTTCGCCGAATACCCCGCCGCGCACCAACACGGCCACCACATAATGCTCATCTTCTTCACGCGGTAGTGGTTCTCCACGAGCCCACTTGTCAAAGAAGCTGTAAAAATCCTGCTTATCTTTCGGAGTGCGGAATGCTTTACCCAAATTGGTCACTGCGCCATAAGGTTCTATGGCAATCGCCCCTGCACTTTGTTCTGCCAAAGCGTATTCTGGATACCAGGTATCAATAGAACGCAATGCATTACCTATTTTTTGTGAGTGCATCGCTGCATGTTCATTAACGGCATAAAGAATTTTACTTTTCTTGGTTTTGCTATTGCCTTTATCCAACACTAGCTCTTCACTTGGATAAACTTCTTGCGCTTTACCCACTTTTGCGTAGCAGTCAATTTGCAGCATCAGGTGTTCGGACTTACTGGCCAAGGCCTTGGCAATGCGTTCAGCCAAACTACTCACTTGTTCGTCGTTATGATCGAAATGGCGGGTGCTGAACTTTTTGGCGTCAAACGTCCAAGTTTGCTCCGCCCCTTTATTAAGCGCCTTAACTTGCACTTCAATTTCTTCAGCACCCACTCGGTTACGCCATAAGAAACGCGCGTTTGCCAGGTTAGTGGCGTAGCGTTTTGCCAATTCAAAACAACCATGTTTGGCAATGTACTGCTCAACTGCGGCACTATAGCTCTGTTTGAATTGCGCATTATTACAAGCCGAAGGTTGAGCTAAACCACCCAACACTTTTAGGGTGAAATGGAGTTTAAGAGTGTCTTGATCTTGCCCCAGAGCACAGGCATCGACACGTTGTAAGTTTGCTTTCTCCACTTCGGCATTTAACTTAAGCGGATCATTTTTTACTGCCGCTTTTAAACGGTTAGAAATGGTTCCACGTACCGATTTTTCTTGTAACGATAAAGGAGTGCCCTGTTCTTTAGCGTCCCAGCTAGTGCCAAATAGATAGCCATCTGATGGGACTAGTTTCTTCTCAAATGCCAAGACTGAAGCGGTGTCGTTAATTTTAGCCATGAGATTGTTCCTTATTCATGTTCGTTGATAGCGTTAACTTGCTGACAAAGGTAAAGATCGTTTTCTAAATCGGAGTGGTATTGCCAAAGGGCGTCATCGAGGTTTTTAATTTTGTGTGCCATAACAAACTCACCTAGCGTGACCACACTTTCAGCAAAGCGGTGCGGCACTGATGGATCGCGTTGATTTTTCGCCTCACCTAATGGCGAAATCCCCTGAAACCCAGTGGCAATCGGCACAATCCAGCCACTCGTCTTGCGTTGGCTATGCCAAACAACACTGCCATCTTCAAGCTGTTCACAATTGTGGTTAACGCTGAGGTAGCCAAGCAGTGCATCTAATGCATCATCGCCTTGCTGCATGGCCTCTATCATTAGATCGTGCCGTTCTAGCAGCAGATAGCCCGGCATCAGTTGACGTAGAACTCGCGTCGTATCCTCTTCTGTCACCACTGAGCCGATTGCGGGCTTTCCTATACAGATGACATCACCACCCGCTACTTTCATGGTGGCGATGACCGCTTGCAATTGCCCTGCAAAATCAGGATATTGCACCTGTTCCTCATCGCCACTCCACTCAATCACTAAAGAGACGTCTAAATGACAGCGTGCTTCCTCGATAAATGCCGAGCGTGAACCATCCTTATCGAGTGGGTTACCTGTACCAATGATTGAATGGACAAAATCGCCCTCACCTTTGTGAGTTTGTACATCACAGCAATGACTGACAACGGCGACACTGTGCAGCATTAACTCAGACAGACCGGCTTGGTTCAATTTGCGCTCCAAAGCGTGGACAAACCCTAACCATGCTGTCATGGCCGGAAAACCGATGGTAAAAGGGCTTGAGAGTGCATTGGCGTTGTGAATTTTAATATGGGGCAAAATCAGCACTCTCATCGAAAGTTCTCCCTATTGCTGGCAACCACTGTCTCAATGGCCAAGAGTTCTTGATCGGCCAGTAATAAGGGGTTGCTGATGACTTTGCTGCGGCTGTAGTGGTTGATTAAACCACGGGCAATTTGACGAGTGATTTTATCGAGCCACTCATTCTCTTGTTCTCGCTGCGACTCAAATTCAGGGTACAACCAAACTTTTTGCTCCAATGGCAATTCGCTTGGTAGATCGCCTTGATGGCCAGTGAGAAAAAGGCGCACTTGCCACATTTTTTCAATAACCAAATCAACGTATTGCTGAATACGGTAATCGCGTCCATCACGGATATTGATGTTGTTATAGTCGGCTTTAAACAGCCGATGCAACGCTTCCAACACCTCCTTGGCTTGCCAAGCAGTAAAACACTCTTTGAAAAAGTCCGTCTTAGGCAAGCGGATTTCTCTGGGTTTTAAATTAGGCGGAATGGATGGAAGAAGATGGGCTTTTCCCGCATTTTGGTTATTGAGCACGCTGATGTTTTGAGGTTTTGTACCGCCAAAGCCAATGGTCGTTAGACCAAATATTTCTTGATAGCCCTCCGGGTGAAATCGATTGGCTTTTTTGCTCTCTCTGGCCTCTTTGACAAGCTCCCCAAATCGCATTGCATCAAGTCGTTTGCGTAATTCAAAAAGATGGCCTGAATGGGTCAATAGCGACAATAAATGATATTCACCTTCGGCTACCGGGAAATAGACCTGCTTAATCTTCGAGCTGGATACCGAAGCTTGATCGCTATCGATCATTTTTAAAAAACCGTCTCGTAGCGTCTGATAATCACAGGTTGGCACCTCAAGCAACTGGCGAGCCAACTCACTTTCTTGTTCAATATGCACGAGCAGAGAGCGTTGATCGCTCATCGGCAAGCTCAGGAACTTATACACGTCCAATGCCGCTGCATTACCGAGTGCATCAGGCTCTACCGCCACATTGCCTGATCGCAGAAAGCCATCGACACTCGGTTTATTCTTGGCAATTATCGATGAAACATAGCCATTTTTGTTCTTTCGCGCACTCGGATGACTAAAGGTGCAGGGATGTGAGGCTATTGAGATTTGCCCAGCCCTTTTAGCGGCATCGGGTAACCAATTTGCCAACAAAAAGTTTTGCTCACACTCCCGCTGTTTTTCCAATACTTCTGATTCTTGCATCGAGGTACTGACATTTTTCTTAAGCCAGGCTTCTTTGCGCTCGGCAAAAAAGGTGGCTATTGCTGGATCTAACACGGTAAATCCCTCCACTATTTGACCTTAACCAAGCCTAATTGGTCGTTGTAACTGTATTGCTGACTTCCTTCCCGGTAGATAAAACTGATTTCTCCGTATCGTACTGACGTGACAAACTCCTGCTCAGGGCTTGGACTGTATAAACTGACTAACTCACTGTAATCACGCTGTAGCCAAAGCTTCTGTTGTTGGGTTGATGGAAACGGTAGATGTTCAATATTCAAGGTGCGTTCAATCGGGTGTAAGCCGCCCTGATCTTCACGCAAACAAAACTCAATGCTGCGCGCTTTTTTAACTAAGTAGATTTGCACTGAGGGTTCACTTTTACGAAAGCGTTTGAAGTATTGCGGCAATGCCGTAAGCCACCAGTAGCCATGAATATGACCGTGTAAATGCTCACACCAACAAGATTGACGCTGGCTTTCCCGACGGTTGCGGCTGAATCTATCCCGGCGGTTAACTTCGCTTACTTCTGACTTGCCGATTTGATCCGTGCCGCATGTTTTGGCGGTGGCAAAGTGCTCCAAATCTGCCAAGTTTTTTTGTGGCTCCAACGTCGCTCGCTTCTGAATTCGAGCAACTGCATTAACCGATTGCAGCAATGGCTTTTCGTCCACCAACTGGGTTAAGTCATGAGTGACGAGCTGAGTAGTTCGGTCGGTTTCATAGCCAGGACGGTTAAATACTCGCTCTTCTCCCCCCTTGAACCCTTTGAGGTTGTACTGCAACAAGCCAATATTGGGCACAGGAATTTCTCCATCACGGTGCCTGCGTACACGGCCTGCCATTTGAATAATCGAACGAAAAGAAGAGGGCTCTATCACCGCCCAATCAAAGTCATGGTCGCGCCCCACTTCTTCCACAGGCGTCGTCACCAAAATAAAGATCATATTTTTTGCAGAACAGGCATCCAAATGACCGCGAATAATGGGATGGCTGAAGGCAACCGGTAATTCGTTCGCTGCTTCTTTACGCTTAAGCACCTCATCCAGATGCTTTTCTTGCTCGTGGCGCAGCAACAGCACTTGCTGACTATGGTAAGCCATACAACGTACTTCGGTATCTGCAGGCCAATCACAACTGAGCAAGTACTTGGTTAGCTCGACACAGGGTTGAATATTGGCAAGGCGCACCACACCAAAGGAAACTTGAATTTGGCTTTGGGGATCTAAGGTAAAGTGGTGCCGGTGTTTAGCCAGCACCGCTTGCTTTACCGTTGCAAAATACTGAGTATCAAGCGGTAAATCAGGTTGTTTGAGGCAGGGGATAATTTCGGCTTTACGTTTGGCGGTTTGCTGTTTGAGCTTCTCGACCCGTTTATTGATAAAGCCTTGTTGCAAGGCCCGGTAAGCCTCCAAGTCATAATCATTGCTCCCCACCAACTGAGTATGTGCCGTAAATTCATCAATATAAATACAATTAATGCTGGCGTTTCGGTCACGACTGGCGGCAAATACTGCCCACCCCTGGCGATAGGCATTATACAAACCGAGTGCTAAATCCGGCGGGATGGTGGCAGAGGAAATCATGACTTTTCGCCCCAGCATACCGGCCAAATGAACGAGTCTGCCAATCGCAATCAGATCGTCGCCAGTAAAATCATCGATTTCATCTATCACCAAGTCGGATGACATTAACCGTAAGCAAGGCAATATATAACGCCCACCCCGTTTGGTTTCGGTAGCCGCCATAATATGATCTATGGTGCAAGCCAGTACCGGGGCATAAAGCAACTTGCGATCTTTTTCCTTGATTAAAACTGTAGTGAGCTCTTCTTCGGGCAATACGCCCTGCCAATGCAGTTCATCAGTTTCTTCTTGCAAGCTTTCCATCGATTCAGAGCCAAGCTCAGCTTGATTAAGTTCCACTTCCTCCTTATCGACTTGCGCACCAGTCTGGTGATGTAACTCGTAAATCGCCTTAGAGCCAATGAGCACAGCGAGATCTTTATCTTGCAGTTTGAGCCGCTGTTTGTATTCATCACCAGTTTGCAAAGTAAGGGTGCGCAAACCAAGCGCGAGAATAAAACGCAGACTTTCACCATCCTCCGAGAGCGCCTGCATGATTTTGGCGTTAGCCATGGTTTTCCCACAGCCAGTACTCGCCATGTTGACCACAAAATAACCTTGGCTTTTATCTTCAGTATGCTCACGCCACTCGATAATTTTACGTACCGCTTTGTCTTGCCAACGGAACGCTTTTGGGGTGCTGCTCTTGGGTGTCAGCTCGGTGAGTTCAGTCGCTTTTAGCGGCTCAGATTCAAAAAAGGGCAGCAACTTCACCGTATTCACCGCCACCCTGGCGACATTAACCAAATGTTCATCCAGCTTTTGTTTACGCTCTTTGGTCTTGGGATCTGTATTAGCGTACAGCTCGGTTGAAACCTTCCAACTAGGATCATTGGCTTGCGAGGAGTAATAATGGTCGCCCAGCATCAAGCACAACCGTGCATGGTGTAAAACCACGCGCCAGCTGCCGTCATTCATCGCTTGATCTAACAAAGGCAACTGATGCAATAAATCCTTCGCACGGCGTTTTAGCTCAGCAAGCCAAATAGAGGAATTGGAGAGCAGCCCTAACGGAAATTCAAAACATTTCGGCAGCAGCGCGTTGTACTCATCAAAGCGGTTTTCATAGCCCCATGCTGGGGTAATTCTGGCAAGTAAATCCGCCAACGACGAGTTATCAGCTTCTCGTTGTCTATCACACAAGTCTTTCTCTTTGGGTAGAGGCAGGCGGTGATGAGAAACGATCAGCCAAGCGATCAAAGCCGCCGCTGTCGGCAATTCGGCAAGTGCTTTCTCTTTTTGTAAAACGTTGGTGTTAAAGCAAGTTTCATCAATGCCTTTATCAATCAATGAATTTAGCCAAACCTCATCAAGACGTTCATGTGTTTGATTGGAAATCCATTGCTGAAAAAGCAAACAAGAGATCCACTCATGGCGCAGTGGATCGCCTTTATGCTGGGTTTTAATCTCTGGGTTTAATTTTTCCTGAAACAGTAAAGAAGCCTTCCCCCAATCGTGCAGCAAAGCGGCCATTCCGGTTATCGCTTTAATCAGTGGCAAATATTTCCAATCACTTTCATAGTCGCTGTTGAGTAAATCTTTCTCAGTACTGTTAACTGGCACCACACCTTCCAAATTAAATTTCTTTTTATTCCCCACCACCCATAAAAACTGGCTGCGGGAGCGAGAGCGGATCCAATGGCAACTGACGGCAGTGCTGCGGCTGGCGGTTTGACGTAGCATTTTTTTCACCGTTAACAATCCCTCTTCGGTGATCAGGGTTTGCCAGGTGTTATCGCCAATCCGGTTGGCAAAAGCATCCAGTACGCGACGGGTTTTCTTAAGCGCGTTTTTTTCACACTGAGAAACAAAGGTGACCATCATAATGGGATTACCTCGCGCTCTTGTTCACCCTGACCTCCCAGGGCAACGCGTTTTACTGTGTCAAACATAAAGTCGAGGGCTTTGTGCTCAATAAAGGCTTGCAATATTTGCTGGCGAAACTCTTGTTCGGTTGCGTTTTCTTTGGCACAAACAAAGGCCCAGGGCAGCACAATGGCGTCTTTGATTAAATCGGCCACATCAAACACCAAAGCACCGCGGCGGGTTTTACCATGCATCACGGCAAAGCCATGCGGAATCCCCAATATCCACAAACAGCTTGCTGCCAAACCATAAGCTAAGTAGTTGCCATGGTTTAAAAAGTCGTTGGCTTTGTCGGTACATTTTTTGTCGGATTGTTGTTGGCGAGAAAAACCCTCTTTGCCGGTATTATTGGCCGCGTATCTGTATAGAACTTTGGTTAATTGCGCTTCGGTAAGCAGCAGCTCTGAGGATTGACTGGCTGCCACTGTGCGCTTGTGGAAGGTTTCAAGTGATTGTTGGATAACCTGATCCTGAACATTGAACTTTTCCAGAGCGAGTTCACGGTCAGTGCGCCACACCTTTTGTAAGTAGTCGATTCGGGCATTTTGAAATTGTTTCGCGGCGGCTAAGCGCTTTTCATCATCAAACCAAAATGAGAGCCAGCCTTGCAGGTATTCGGTAGGGCGATATTCACTTTGCGGTGTAAACCATTCCACTTCGGTCGCCATATGCAACGGTGTGCCGCCACCGCCACAAAACCCTACCAGTACTCCGGCCTGCGAGAGCATACGCATTGCGGCCTGAGTAATTGATGTACCGTTGCCAAGCAGCAAGACTGTGGTGTTGGCGATAGGGATATTGAAGTAGAGGTTTTCTTTATCAGCTTCGGTTAAATAGAGTACTCGGCCATCTTTTTGCATTACGCGGCAATATTCGAGGTAATACATGTTGGCGCGTTTTGAGTGCAGAATCACTTTAAGATCAGAGGGTGAGAAATCGTCCATTTAAATACCTCGGCGTTAGATATCAGTTACTTTTACCCAACTTTCCTATTGCCACCAATACTGTACAGACACTCAGGTTAACTGAGTTTACCTTGGCTCAAACCATGCCGGTCCTAGCTATTGAATAACCACTGCTTGATGTCATTTCGGTTTACCAGCACCAACTGCTGAGCCTCTGGAGTGCCATCCAGATACTTGGTATTGACCTGCATTTCCCTGAGCAGGTAATCCACCAAGGCTGCCCGGCACTGAATAATGAGTTGTCCCCCCTCCATCTGATAATCCTTGGCCAGCACTTGTTGTTGCTGGGCTGTCAGGCGGGGATCCGGAGCCAGAATTACCGCCAGCATGGTCTGCCAGGCCGAGTCATCTTTTACAGTTTGATGGGCGATGCCCTCCACAACAGGAATTCCCCGAAAGCGGCTCAGGACAAGATCGCGAAAAGCCGCTGACTTTTCGCAGTAGCCCCGAACATGGTAGCGGCTGCCGGCCTTGACTAAGGTGTGGGGGGTAAAAATTCGGCCTTCATCTTCGGGATTGGATAGAGAGACATATTCCACCTCAAGCCTGAGGTTTTGCTCGATGGCATTAATCAAACCGGCGAGGACATGGCGGCAAGTGTTGCGTTCCGGCAATGCCATTCGGGTGGCACAGGAGCCATTCAAGGGGCGGGGCTGAGCAAAGTAACCTGTCTCGTACCAGAGGAAAAAATCATCCAGGGAAGCAGATGAGTAGCTGAGACTGGCATGCTCTGCAAACCCAAAACAGGCCTTATCGAGCTTTATCAGGGCGCCTGGGTGCAATTCCCGGTATTTGGCCAAATCTTTGTGGGCTTGCTGACGGGTAATGGCAAATTGGTGTTCGATATCTTTATTGCGGACTCTCCCTTTCCAAAAGGCCAACATCTCAAGAAAAGCAAATCGCTCTATCGGCAACTTACAATTGCTCACCTTACCCTCCATGGACATTTAACTGTCGTCACCTGAACATAAATTCAGTCTGCCATAGCCCCATGTCAACGAGTAGGTCTGATGGCGAAATATTCGACACGCATCATACCGTATAAAAGACTGTAAGCTGAATGCCTTAGAAAGGTGAGAACAAATCCCTTGCATACTCTGCATTGGCCTATAGGCTTGGATGCATGGTGTGATTCGCAGCAACTCACCAAGCAGTTACGGCCCTGAGCCGCTATCCACTCCAATTGCAAAATGTGATTAACCAAGCAAAACGGTCAAGTTTTATTGGCCTAAGCTTGGCTAAAGCTAAAGATGCTTTTATTATGCATGTAAATTGATAATACAGAGAGCATCCTATGTCAGCGCAAATCTCCCTCGAACGCAGAGTCGGCGAACTGGTCGCCGAAGACTTCCGTAACGCCCATGTTTTCAGCCGTTTTGGTATCGACTTTTGCTGTGGCGGTGGCCGCTCATTGGCATCGGCCTGCGAGCGAGCCGACGCCGAGCCCACCGAGGTACTGCACGCCTTGAACCAACTGGCCGCAGAGGGCACGCCGGACGATGCCTTGGCCAAATTGCCACTTGGTGAGCTTATCGACCATATCGAAGCGACCCACCACAAGTACATACGCGATACCGCACCGCTGCTGCTGGAATATGCCCAGAAGATGGTGCGGGCCCACGGTGAGCATTATGAAGAGATCAAACCCTTGGCCGGTTGGATCCGCGCCCTGATGGACGACCTCTTGCCCCACCTGCAAAAAGAGGAACAGATACTGTTTCCGGCCATTCGTGCCCTGAGTCAAGGGCAAGAGTTCAACACCTGTTTCGGCCATATAGGCAATCCTATCCGGGCAATGGAATATGAGCATGATGAGGCGGGGCAAATTCTGGCCAAGCTGCAGCAGTTGACCAATCACTACCAGGCCCCTGAGCATGCCTGCACTACCTGGCGGGTATGCTATGCCACCCTGGCCGAATTTGAAGCCGATTTGCACCGCCACATCCACCTGGAAAATAACCTCTTGTTTCCCAAAGCTCTGGCACTGGTGGACTGAGGGCTGTTCAAATCCCGGCTGACTTGCTACAACTGCATTAACAGCAGTAAACAAGGAGTTAGTCATGCCGGTTACAGGTTTCATTCTGGACGATATTGAAAATCTGCGTGAGTCTGCCGCAGTGGAGTTCAAACTCGCCGCCGGCCGCCATGGCAAGGGTGCGCTGCCACAGGCGCTGTGGGAAAGCTACAGCGCCTTTGCCAATACCAATGGCGGCGAAATCATTCTTGGTGTCAGAGAGGAAAAAGGCGAGTTTTATATCGAAGGAATTGCCGAACCCAGGCCCCTTATCGATGAAGCCTGGAAGATACTCAACAATTCGCAAAAAATCAGTGCCAATATTCTTGGTCCGGCTGATATCCAGCTGATAGAACTGGCCGGTAAACAGTTGATCCGCTTTCATGTGCCTCAGGCCGACTACAGCCAGCAACCCATCTATCTGGGGACGGAAGCGATTGGCGGCACCTATATCAGGGTTGGAGATGCCGATATGCGCGCCAGTCCGGCGCAGGTGAAACGTATGTTAAGACGCAAAAAAAGACACAATGCTCAAGCCAGCCACAATTCCAAAGTTAAATAACTTCCCACCAAGGCAATAGCCGAGCCCATGAGTTGCACCGCCCGTTTACGCTTGCCATCCGGGTTTATCAAACTGCCAATGGTCACTCCGGCAACATGAATCGCCGCCGTCCCCAGTATAAAGCCCATTGCATAAATACCAGGCCTTGCCAATTCAGGCATTTCGGTGCCGTGAACATAACCGTGAAATAGAGCAAAAACGCCGACAAAAGCCATGCCGAAAGAGATTGGCATTTCTCGATTGAGGGCTATAACCAACCCCAGCAACAATACCGACAGCGCTATGCCAGGCTCAACAAATGGTATCGGGGTAGCGATCATGCCCGTGATAGCACTCAAAGTCATAAAAAACAGAAATGCCAACGGTACTGACCAGATGGCGCTGCGCCCTAGCTGAGTGCTGAAAATACCAACACTGAGCATAGCCAGCAGATGATCAAATCCCAGCAGGGGATGATTGAATCCATCCCAGAAACTACCATCCGCATGCAGCTCGTGTGCTGAGACCGGCAGGCTCAACAGCAACGAAAACAGCATGATTATTCGGGATAGCATAGGTTAAATCTCAGGCGATAACTGTAAATGATTATACATTAGCATCAAGCTTATGTTGTGGAAATGATAACAAAGAAAAGAGGTGAATTCACACACACCTTAATGAAAAACAATTGTTTCAATTAATTGCATTCAGTGGATATACAGGTCTAGAAACCTAAAGCAACCTATTGATTATAAATGATATATCATCAAAGCCACAGATGAGCTACAGCAAAAGAGTCAATTCACTCAAGGACCTAATCTGTATGTGAGGCAGTAAGCTATTAGCCACCCTGCAGTTGTCACCGGCAAATGCCGGATTGAGCCAAGCAGCCTGACAGCCGGCCTTACGGGCACCTTCGACATCTGTCAGCGGGTGGTCGCCGACATGCAGCAGCGCCTCAGAGGGTAAGACCAGGCGCTCGGCGGCCAACTGGAACATATCCCGCCAGGGTTTACGTCTGACACCATTGCCCGGATGCAGCACAAACTCAAACATCTCTCCCAGGCCAATTCTGCCGGCATCCACATTGCCATTGGTGATCCCAACCAGGCGAAATCGCTCAGCCAATTGCGAAAGTAAGGCGAGCACTTCCTGTGACACCCTAAAGTCGCTGCGCCGCTCAAGGAACAAGGCCAGACCCGCTTCAGCGCCTTGATTGGCCTCATGTTTATCATATCCGAGCATCTCCAGCCCGGTTTGCAATAGCGCCAATCGCGCGGCACTGGTGTCATGAGTCAGCTCGGCTTGCTGCAGCAACAGCTGGCGCTTCAACGCCCGCCAGTCTGCGGCCTGCCAGTTGCCGCTCAGTGGGTATTCTTTGGCCAGCCAGTCAAGCAATGCGCCTTCGGCGGCAGCGATGATTGGCCGGTTATCATAGAGGGTATCGTCGAGATCAAAACTGATGGCTTTAATAGCGCCGGGGCGAAGAAACACCTGCATCACTTGTCCTTTTTAGCTCTGGGGTGAGCGCCGTCATACACCTTGGCCAGATGCTGAAAGTCCAGACTGGTATATATTTGGGTGGTCGCCAGATTGGCGTGTCCCAGCAGCTCCTGTACCGCCCGCAAGTCGCCGCTGGATTCCAGCATATGAGTCGCAAAGGAATGCCTCAGCTTGTGGGGATGAACCCTGGCGGATAGCACCTGCTCCCGCCCCCAGCGCGCCATGCGCGCCTGAATACTGCGATGCGCCAAGCGCTTGCCCTTGGCGGTCACGAACAGCGCCTGATCTTCACAGGGAATATCCCGGCGGTAATCCAGCCATTGTTGCAATGCGGCAATGGCGACCGAGCCCACCGGCAGCAGCCGTTCCTTGCCACCTTTTCCCATCACCTTGATTTGCTGCTGGGCGAAATCCAGTTGCGGCACATCCAGCGAGGCCAACTCAGCCAAACGCAGCCCTGAGGAGTAACACAGCTCCATCATCGCCTTGTCACGGGCGCTGAGGGGATCTGTCACCTCAATATCCAGCAGATGGCTGATGCTGTCGGCGTCGAGATTCTTGGGCAGCGGCTTATTCTGTTTTGGGGCGTTCAGTTGCCGGGCGGGATTGCTCTTGACCAGCTCTTCGAGCAGCAGAAATTCGTAGAACTGCTTGACCGCCGACAGGCACAGAGACAAAGAGCGGGGGCTGAGCCCCTGGCGATGTAACTTGGCCAACACAGCACTCAACTGGGGATCGGTTACCTGGTCCCAATCAATATCCTGCGGCAGCAGCCCGGCAACCCGTTGCAGTTCGCGCAGATAGTTGCGGGCTGTGTAAGGAGACAGCTGCCGCTCGGCACTGAGATGGCGCTCGAAGCGGCCAAGCCAGGGAGAATCCTGTTTAACGGCCATCAGAGCTTGGGCAGCAGATGGTCCAACAGCTGCCGCAACTGATCCAGCAGCATATTGTCCATCTCCGGATGGAAGTGAGTCACATCAGCACTGGCGATAGCAAAGATCACCTGGCCATTTTGTTCCGACAGCCGTGCCAGTGACACTGAGCCGACTTCAGAGCCGAACAAACGTTTGGACTCCTCCTTGGTCAGGCGTCCAAAATAATAACCGTGCTGCAAACGTTTACGCCAGATGGCCGAGAGCTCTGAGTCAATATCATGCACGGTAATCAGGCGTACATGGCTGAAGTTAAAGGCTTCTTTAAGCTCGGCGCACAGCACCTGTCTGAGCTCGCCCATATCTTCGCAATCGAGCAGCTTCAATGAAAGCTGGGTATTGAAGCGAAAGATTTTCTCGTTGCGGCTGGCCATGCCAAGCAGCGCGGTGATCTCCTCTTCCAGCTGTTGTGCCCGGCTGCGCAGCAGCTCCTGCCGCCGCTCTACCAGAGAAACTGTGCCACGCTCGCCGTGAGGCAGACGCATAGCCAACAGCAGCTCGGGATGACGGCAGAAAAACTCCGGATTATCCAACAGATATTCACGGATGATCTGCTCATCAAAAGGTGGAGTGAGCTTAGCTTTGGCGTCTGTCATATCTGTATCTGTCCGTCGTATACCTGTTCGGCCGGGCCTGTCATCCACAGCGGCTTGCCCTCACCGTCCCATTTAATTGTCAGAGTGCCGCCGGGCAAGTCGACCCGCACTGTATTGCCCAGCTTGCCCTGCAGTTGGCCCACCACAGCAGCCGCACAGGCACCACTGCCACAGGCCAGAGTTTCGGCGGCGCCGCGCTCATAAACCCTGAGCTTGATATGGCCCTTGTTGATCACCTGCATAAAGCCGACATTGACCCCTTTGGGGAAGCGTTCATGATTGGTCAGTTGCGCGCCGATAACATCGACATCCGTGGCAGCCACATCCTCGACTTCCAGCACGCAGTGGGGGTTACCCATGGAGACTGCACCGCAGAGGAAGGTTTGCCCTTCGGTAGGCAACAGGTAGGTCTTTTCGGCCTTTTTGGCCTTGAAGGGGATCCGCGCCGGATCCAAGATAGGTACGCCCATATTGACGGTGACATTGCCATCGCGCTCCAGGCGCAGGGTCATCTTGCCGGATGAAGTGCTGACCTTGATTTTGTATTTCTGGGTCAGGCCCTTGTTGCGAACAAAGCGGGCGAAGCAGCGGGCGCCGTTGCCGCACTGTTCGACCTCGCTGCCATCGGCATTGAAGATACGATAATGAAAGTCCAGATCCGGATCATAGGGCGGCTCGACCAGCAGCAGTTGATCGAAACCGATACCGAAGTTGCGGTCGGCCAGGCGCCGGATCTGCTCCGGCGAAAAGTACACATTCTGGGTCACGCCATCGACGACCATAAAGTCGTTGCCCAGACCATGCATCTTAGTGAAGTGGATCAAGATTACTCCTAGGTTCCAACGCCTACAGCGGGAAAGTACTCACACTAGTTTACGGCAGCAAGTGCTCACCTTGCCACAGTTGTTCCAGCTTTTCCCGTTCACGCACCAGATAATGTTCACTGCCATCAACCATGACTTCGGCCGCTCGCGGACGAGTGTTGTAGTTGGAGGACATCACAAAGCCATAAGCGCCGCTGGAACGCACCGCCAGCAGGTCTTTAGCTTGCAGCACCAAGGCGCGTGATTTACCCAGAAAATCCCCGGTTTCACACACTGGGCCGACTATGTCGTATTCCCGGCTTTCGCCCTCTCTTGGCTGTACCGGGATAATCTGCTGCCAGGCGCTGTAGAGTGACGGCCGGATAAGGTCATTCATGGCACCGTCCACTATCGCAAAATGCTTGCCGGCATTCTCTTTCTCGAACAATACCTGGGTGACAAAGATCCCGGCATTGGCGGCAATCGCCCTGCCCGGTTCGAAAATTAGCTTCAGTGGTCGTTCACCCAGACGCTCGAGCAATGCGGCGGCATACTTGTCCGGTTGTGGCGGGGTTTCTTCATCATAGGTGACCCCCAGGCCACCGCCCACGTCCAGATGCTCAACCACTATGCCTTTTTCTGCCAGCCTATCGATCAATGCCAGCATTCTATCCATGGCATCGAGAAACGGCCTGAGTTCAGTAAGCTGTGAGCCGATATGGCAGTCGGCGCCCTTGATGGCCAGGTGCGGCAAGGATTGTACCTGCAGGAAGGCTTCCTCGGCTTCATCCATGGCGATGCCGAACTTGTTTTCTTTCAGGCCGGTGGAGATATAGGGGTGAGTACCGGCATCCACATCTGGGTTGATCCGCAACGAAACCGGCGCCTGTTTACCCAAAGAGCCTGCCACTTCGTTGAGCAGTTCAAGCTCGGCGCGGGACTCGACGTTGAAGCAATATATGCCCAGCTCCAGTGCCAGTTTCATTTCTGCCGCTGTCTTGCCAACACCGGAAAACACCACCTTGGCCGGATCGCCACCTGCGGTGATTACCCGGGTCAGTTCTCCGCCTGAGACAATATCAAAGCCACTGCCAAGACGTGCCAACACATTGAGCACCGCCAGATTGGAGTTGGCCTTGACCGCATAGCAGATAAGGTGCGGATGAGTGGCCACGGCTCTGTCAAAGGCATGCCAATGGCGCTCCAATGTTGCCCGCGAATAGACATACAAAGGCGTACCATATTGAGCCGCCAAATCGGCTACGGCGCAGTTTTCGGCATACAGAGCCTGAGCTTGATATTGAAAATGATCCAATTAGTTTTCCTCTGTCGATTGCTGGGGTTGCTCGGTTTGTTCCGTCTGGGATTGGTTGTCCGGCAGATCCGGGCTCTTGTAAAGCACGCCTTTTTGACCACAACCAAGCAGCAACAGGCTAGCAAGCATCAAGGATAAAAACAGTCTCATTTTACTCAACATCTGGGCAGCAGGATTACATTAGCCTTATAATCGCATTCATCTTGATGAAAGCAAAGGACAGATATTCCATGGCCATGACAGATACCGAATATCATCAGCTCGCCGATGAAATGTTCGACCGGATAGAAACCGCAATTGAAAATGCAATCGATGAGCAGGATGCCGATGTTGATATCGACGCTTCAGGCAATGTACTGCAGCTCGAGTTCGCCGACAGCTCCAAAATCGTGATTAACAAACAGGAGCCGCTGCACCAGATCTGGGTAGCAACCCGTTTCGGTGGTTATCACTTTGGCTATGTCGACGGTAAATGGATAGATGAGCGCAACGGCGGCGAGTTTATGCCCTTCGTCAGAGAGTCCATCAGCCGCCAGGGTGGTATAGAACTGTCGTTCTGATGATTTAGGGGCGGTCAGAACTCTGTCTGCGCCGCCCTTGCCGTGACCCCAAAAGGCACCACATCCAGATTACCGCTCTGGCGCACCAGGCGGAAAAACTGCGGAAAGTTGAACTGATTTTTAAGGTTCAGTACTTCACCAAAGGCGTAATGCTGGGTGACAGTATTAACCAATTCACTGACATCCGGATTGCTGTGCACATAGTGGCTCAAGCCATTTCCTTCATCCAGTACAAACACATCCAACTCATCTTCTCGGCTGCGCAGGAAATACTGGATCACTCCTTTCACCGCATAGTTCTGGATAACCTCAGGCACCTTGACCCAAGGATCGTTGGCAAGCTCGGGCCTTGGCAGACTCTGTAGCTCGCCCCTGGCCAACTGACGATAGAGGGACTTCACATCGCTGAGATCCCGGTAACTCATGCCCTTGGCATCGAAAAACAGGCCATATTTCTTTTCACCCAGTTGCAGTGGCTGCACTAAAGTCTTGGACGGACAGGCGTCTTTTATCAGTCGGTGCACCTGCTTGAGAATATCCACTACAGTTTGTTCCAGCTGGGACTGCAGCTTTTGCGAGGCGCTGACGACATCGAAGGCCACCTGTTGTGGTGCCCTTCTCATGCCTGGAGTGGCAAAGGCAATGGCTTCCAGTAGCGCCTGCTCACCGCTAAAGCTATGACAATGCCATTCCCCCCAGGAATTAAGGCTCATCAGCTGCACCGAACCCAACAAACTGGCGGCCGGTTTTCCTGTCGCCAGCAGGTTGCTGCCCATGAGTTCCAGCATCAAGCTTTGACCCTGCCAATGCTCGCTGGGGTCCTGCTCCAGATTAAGGATCCACACCAACTTGCGATAATGCCAAGGCTGACACAGATCCAGTTTAGACACCCGCCATTGCTTGTCTTCGGTATAAGGCAATAGCCGTTCGGCCACCTGGTTAAGACGCCGACACCGTAGACGACCCGCGCCGTATTCAAACCAACGGCTGTTGGCGGTAGCCACCCCGTTGAGGCAAGCCCAAATCATCAAAGAGGCGGCATCATCGGCCTGATAGATGGCCACCTCGCCCATAAACTGTCGCGGCTCCGGCGATAGACGATAGAGATGACAGCGGCCATCCTGCTCGCTGCGAACTATGGTCAGATTCGGCTCAGCCAGCGACTGACTCCAAAGCCGGTTGAGCCGCAGGATCTGCTGCTTGTCCTCGCTGAAATAGGTGTGCAGCTTACGGGTCAACAGCCCCAAGTCTTCTACTTTAAAGTACTCGCTCAGCCTGTGAGTCGAAGCGAAATGCAAAAGAGTTTGGTAGCTGGCCAGCATCAACTCGTTAAGTTGAGCGTTGAACCACTGCAACTGACCACTGTGCCAATGTTCGCAATCATCCAGAGTAATCAGCAGACTCTGGGGCCATTCCCACTGCTCCACCAATTGCTTGAGTTTGTGGTAGCGCCAATCGTGACACTGCTCGACATCACTGAGCCTGATACCACATTTGAGGTAAAAACAGCGGCGCACTATCTCCAGCCGACGCTCGTCTCCCACTTTAAGCAGATAAGACTCTATATATTGATACAGGAGCAGATAGGCGTCGTTGGCGTTGGAAAAGTCACCGGCCAGAGTTCTCAACCACACCCATTCACTGACCAGGTTGGTTTGTGGATAGTTGCTGGCATAAGCTTCCAACAGCAGTACCTTGAGCAAGGCCTTGTGCGGCTTGTCCAAGCCTTTGTAGAGCTGCCATAAAGAGGCACCAAAATACTCATTGGCGGGTAGTTGATGCACATCACCAAGAAACAGAAAATCGCTGCAAGGCTCAGCATTGGGCCACCAGGCGACCGTCTTGCCGGCCAGGCGGATATGGCTGCGGTAGAACTCTTCCAGCAGCAACCAATGTTGGGCGCTGCCGCTGTGTTCATGCCCCAGTAGCTCCCACTCGGCATCCTGATAGCAAGTGTCATCACGGCAAAACTGCCGCGGGTGTACCAGATAAAAGTTCACCTCGAATTGAAAACCGGCAAACCACTGGGTGAGTTTTTGGCTCTTGTCCCGCAGTAACTCTACTTCCTCCAGGGTCAGCCCGGCGTCATAGACCAACCAAACATCCACGTCGCTCTTGGGATTCTGGCCAAAACTGGCGGTACTGCCCATTACGTAAACCCCTTCCAGCACAGGACTGGCATGCAGGGTATCCTCGAGCTGGGGTAACGTGAGGGTAACGAGCGATTCTTTGAGCTCAACTGAGAGTTGGAACCCCTTGACTCCGCATGGCGTCAAAGGACTGTTATATCCGGGCAGGCGGCTGTGGTGCTGATGCAGCAACAGGGGGATCAGGTTAAACAGATGCCTTTGCAATGGGGAAAACAGCGCCTGAGCACGAGCCAAACGCACTCGATTGAGGCGCTCGGCGTATTCGGCGTATTGTCGCTGACGCTCGGTCATCCAAATTTCACTATCCCTGAACCAGTTGGATGATCATGCTAACACTTTTGCGGTAGCAGGCAAGTAATAAGATCAAGATCACACTATTTGGCAAAAATTTAACGTGCCCACTTCAAAGATTGAGCAGCGTTCGGTGCCATTCTCCAATGGGCAATGTTAGCATTGGCGCATTTAATGTACTCTCACGGAAAAGATTGGCATGTCAGAAAATCGCATTCGCATCGCAACACGTAAAAGCCCTCTCGCCATGTGGCAGGCAGAATTTGTCAAAGCCGAGCTGGAACGCATTCACCCCGGGCTGACAGTAGAACTGCTGCCAATGAGCACCAAGGGTGATGTCATCCTGGATACTCCTCTGGCCAAAGTAGGCGGCAAGGGGTTGTTCGTTAAAGAGCTGGAAGTCGCCATGCTGGAAGACCAGGCAGATATCGCGGTGCACTCCATGAAAGATGTGCCGGTTGAATTCCCGGAAGGGCTGGGGCTGGAAGTGATCTGCGAACGTGAAGATCCCCGTGATGCCTTCGTTTCCAACAGCTACAAGAGTATAGATGAACTGCCTCAAGGCGCGGTTGTCGGTACTTCAAGCCTGCGCCGTCAATGTCAGCTCAGAGCCCGTCGCCCGGACCTTATCATCAAAGATCTGCGCGGTAATGTGGGAACCCGTCTGGGTAAGCTGGATGCCGGTGAATATGATGCCATCATTCTGGCTGCCGCCGGGCTTATCCGCTTGAAACTGTCAGAGCGTATTGCCAGTTTTATCAGCGCCGAAGAATCACTGCCGGCCAACGGCCAGGGTGCTGTCGGCATTGAATGCCGCACTAATGATGAGCGGGTAAAAGCCTTGCTGGCACCGCTTGAACATAAAGAAACCCGCTACAGGGTATTGGCCGAAAGAGCGATGAATACGCGTCTTGAAGGAGGTTGCCAGGTACCTATCGGTGCCTATGCCGAGATCCAGGGCGAACAACTAACCTTGAGAGGTTTGGTAGGTAATCCTGACGGTTCTGAAGTCATTTCAGGAGTGGTAAGTGGTCATCAAGACGAAGCGGTAGCCTTGGGTAACGCCCTGGCAGAAGAACTGCTGAGCAAAGGCGCCAAAACCATATTGGATGCCGTTTACGGCAAATAACAAGGCGGCACTATGAAAGTGTTGTTGACGCGCCCTGAGGGGCGCAATCACGCCATGGAACAGGCGCTGGCAGAAAGGGGCATACCTTTTATGGTGACCCCTCTCTTGGCAGTCGAGGCCATGGAAGACAAAAGTATCTCCCCTACCGAGGTGCAGGATGCCGACATCATTGTATTTGTCAGCACCAATGCGGTGCATTTCGGCACTCAGGCGCTGAATGCCTCATGGCCGTCACACATTCAATATTTTGCCGTCGGCGAAGCCACTTTTGAGGCCTTTGCACATTATGGCATTCAGGGGCATAAGGCTCCGGATGACAATCAACAGACCGAAGGCCTGTTAACCCTGCCAGGACTGCAACCCGAAGTAGTAAAACACAAGAAAGTGGTCATAATTCGGGGCAACGGTGGCCGGGAAGTACTGGGAAAAACACTTCAGCAATATGGCGCTGTAGTCAAGTTCTGGGAGGTCTATCGCCGCACCTGCCCTTCCTATGATGCAGTACAACTGGTCAAGGAATGGCAAGCCTTCGGGATAGACACCATAGTGATCAGCAGTGCAGAAAGCCTGACGAACCTTATCCGGCTGCTGCCAAAAGAGTATTTTGCTTGGCTGCAAGCATGTCATATTATAGTTCCCAGCATTCGGGTGGTAGATAAGGCCGTCGTCGCCGGATTAACTCAGGTGACTGATGCTACGGCGGCCAATAGTAAGGCCGTACTCAAGGCATTGAGGCTTTAGTTTCCCCCCTCCCGATTTCCAGCCCTATTGTCGCGTTAAAGGACTGCATTAATGGATAACAGCAAGCCAGAAGTCGGGAGCGATACCCCCGCACTGCCTACCCAGCCCCAGGATCTCACAGAGCAAGATACCCCTGTGGCGACAGCCAAGCACAGCTCATTGCTCCTGAAACTAACTCTACTATTGAGCCTGTTGCTGGCACTGCTGGCCTGCGCCACAGGTGCTTATCTCTTTTGGCAACTGCAGCAACAGCAAACCGCCAATGCGCAGCTGGCAACGACCCTCGAACAAGTCAAACAAGCTCCGGAGGCCAGATTGCAGGCACTGGAGCAGCAACTGAGAAGTGACCTGCAACAAAATCAACAGCAACAAGGTGCCATAGAACAACTGCGCGATGCTCAACAACAGATGCAAACCCGTATCGCTACCCTTGCACAACGTAGTCCCAACCATTGGATGGCGGCAGAAGCCGAATACTTGGTGCGGATGGCGGGACGTAAACTGTGGCTGGAGAAAGATCCGCAAACGGCAACCGGCCTGTTACAGGCCGCCGATGAGCGTATTGCTGCCATGCAGGAGCCATCTCTTATGCCGCTGCGTCGTGCCCTCGCCAACGATATGGCGGCGGTAAGCGCCATCAAGAATACCGACATCGCAGGTACTGTGTTCACCCTGGATGGCATTATCACCAAGCTGGACAAGCTGCCGCTTAACCGTGTCGGCAGTCAACAAATAGAGCCGGAAACTGAAAGTAAAATGTCTGACTCTATTGGTGACTGGCAGAGCAACCTGGCCAAGACCTGGAGCGCGCTGAAGGAAGACTTCTTCACTATTCGCAAAATAAGCTCAGATATCACACCTCTGCTATCTCCCCAGCAGGAATGGTACCTACTCGAGAATATCCGCAATAAACTACTGCAGTCACAGCTGGCCCTCTACCAATATGATGAGCTCAACTACCGCCAATCGTTGGCCATGGCCCGCAAATGGATCCAACAATATTTCGACCTTGATGATCCGCGCACCGAAGAGGTGCTGACTGCAATTAATGCTTTGTCCAGTCTGCAGCTGGATCCTATCAGTCTGACTAAATTTGAATCCAGCGCCCAGCTCAAGCAGTTGGTCACCTATGGCGAACTCATGCCGGGGGCCGAACTATGATAAGAGTACTCATCTATCTGGTGATTATTCTGGCAGGCGCCTGTCTGAGCCCACTCTTAGCCGGTAAGACGGGTTATGTTTATATCGCCTTCCTGGACTGGCAACTGGAAACTAACCTGCTGTTTGCCGTTATGGCACTCATCATATTCTTTGCCCTGTTGCAGCTACTGGAATGGCTGCTTGTCACTGTGCTGAATCTGGTGCTTAGCAGTCGCTACCTGCCGCGGCGCTGGCGCCGCAATGCTGCTCGTAAGCACACGCTCACCGGCGCCCTGGCACTGGCAGAAGAAGATTGGCCTGCGGCCGAAAAGGCGATGCAAAAAGGCGCCGAAGCCGGTGAACTGCCCGCTCTTAATTATCTGGCAGCCGCCAGAGCGGCCCAACGACAGTTCAAGAATGAAGAGCGGGATGAATACCTGAATAAGGCGGCCCAATTGCCACTGGCAACCCAAGCGGTCACCACCACCAGAGTGCGCTACTACATGCAGCAAGGCGAGCTGGAAAAAGCCCGCGAGCAGCTGGATAAACTACAACCCAGCAGCAAGAGCAAGGCTCCGGTACTGCAACTGGCACTGGAGCTTTACCAGAGCCAGCTTGACTGGCAGGCTCTGAAACTGTTACTGCCGGCGCTGCGCAAAAAGCAGATCCTGGATAATGAAGAATACGAGCTCCTGAACCAGAGGGTAAATAATGCTTTGCTGGCCCAGGCAGCCCTTCGCAGCGAGCAGGAACTGGAAAAGTGTTGGCACTGGCTTAGCCGCCAGGAACGCAGCCAACAAGCCAATATGGCACAATATGCCTTGGGGCTTGCCAGCTTCAACCGCCGTGACGAAGCCCTGAAACTACTGAACAAGGCGCTAAAGAAGGAACCTTGCGCCTCTGTACTTGAAGTTTTGCCGAAGGTTTTTGAAGCCCAGGACAGTGAAACCCTGAAACTGCTGAAGAACTTGGAACCCAAGCTAGAGAACCATGCCGATTACCAACACTGCATGGCCCAAATTCATGAACTCTGCCGTGAATTCAGTCTGGCCCGAGCCGCATGGGAACGCTTGTGTCACTTACTGCCACGTAAAGAATACTGGCTGGCCTTGGCCAGACTTCAAGAGCAGTTGGCCGATCATCAAGGGGCTTTCAATAGCTACAAGCAAGCCGCCAAGAGCGACTAATCGCTAGACCTTTTCGTAATAAAAAAGCCACTTATTTAGTGGCTTTTTTATTAGCCATCACAAGATTACCTGCACGTATACCGTAACCGCATGAATGCGAGATAGATTCTCCAAAGCGGACAAATTGTCTCTTAACAACCTTCCAACCGCGATCAATGTCACATATTTGACAGCCTCAGTTTCAACCCCAGACTTAATAATCAATACCTTTAGCTGATGCTCGTGGGCACAGAGTGACCTTGCCGTCAGTATTTGCGTGCAAAGGAGTATGAGTTATGGGCGTCGCAATCAGTAAGCAAGACGCGGTTGTCACCAATTTGGTTGGGCAACTCAAGGCCAAGGACGAAAATGGCAATATCCGCGATTTGAGTATCGGGGATCTCATCCGCAATGGTGAAGAGATCATCTTCACCGCAAACGATACCTTCACTATCGAATATGCCGATGGTACAAGGCTGACAGAGCAAAATGCACAGCCCAGCGCTCAACCTCAGCCGGATAGCGCGGCCGCAGATGTCGCCCAATTCGCCAACAGTGGAGTCGATGCCGAGATAGCCGCACTGCAGGCTCAGATACTTGCTGGTGACGACCCTACGGCAAATCTGCCTGCTACCGCAGCCGGGGCCGGAACAGCCGGTAACCAAGGTGATTTCGGCTATGTTGCCGTAGACAGAGACGGATCTGAGTTATTGGCCAGCGCAGGCTACGACACCAGTGGCTTTGACCAAACCGCCATTACCACTCAAGAAGAAATACTGCTTGAGGACCTTCCCCTGACTGGCCCCACGCTCACTAGCGGCGCAGCCACACTCTCAGATGCCAACCTGCCAACAGGGACCACTCCATCACCCGCCGCCTTGACCCAAACCGGTAACTTGAGCTTTAGTGCCGCGGCCGGCGTGGCAAGCTTGACCCTGGATGGGGTTGCCATTGTCTCAGGCGGAGTTTTTAATGGCCCTGTCAGTATCAATACCGAATACGGCGTGCTCACCATCAACGCCGTTGACCTGATAAACGGCAATATCAGCTACAGCTTTACCCTCAATTCCGCGGTTGACCACAGTTCAAGTGATGACTTCTCCCAGGCTTTCAACCTGATATTGACCGATCTAGAAGGAAACAGTGTCGGTAATACCCTTACCATCTCGGTACTGGATGACGCTCCAAGCGGCCAGGATGACGTAAACAGTGTAGATGAAGACTCACTACTGGCCATTAGTGGCAATCTGCTCGACAACGATGTTCAGGGTGGTGATACCGCACAGGTAACAGCCGCTGGCAGTGGCGGCAACCTTGATAATGCCGTATCCAATCAAAGCCAGGTTTCAGGCAGCTACGGCCTGCTGACCCTCAATGCCGATGGCAGTTACAACTATCAAATCAATTCTGCAGGACAAGCGGTTCAGGCGCTCGCTCAGGGAGAATCCCTGACGGAAGTCTTCTCCTATCTGCTGACCGATGCCGATGGTGATACCAGCGTCCAGACCTTGACTATCACTATCACTGGCACCAACGATGTGCCTGTGATCAGCACACCCCAGCCGGGTGAGGCCGATGGTGCTGTGCGAGAAGCCGGCCAGTTCGATGACGGCAGCATAGACCCAGGTACCCCGGGTGTCAGTGGCCAACTCAGCGCCAGCGATGTGGACAACTGTGCCGTGCTTATTTGGTCCGGTAGTGCCGACAGCCCACTTGGCAGCTTCAGTGTTGATGCCGCCACCGGCGCCTGGAATTATCAGCTCGATAACGCTTCAGCCGACGGCCTGCTGGAAGGCGAAATTCGCACCGAAACCTTCTCTGTTACTGTAACTGATGAGTTTGGCGCCAGCGCCGAGCAATTGGTCACTATTACCATCATAGGTACCAATGACGCCCCTATTCTCAGCGCCGATAGCAGCGGCAGTCTCACCGACGATGTCGATGTTATCAATGGCATGCTCAGCGACAGCGGCGCCTTGAGCTTCACCGATGTGGACATTGGTGACAGCCATGTTGTCAGCAGTAGCTACAATGGCGATGCAAGTTGGAGCGGCGGCGCTCTGGATCAAGCCACCCAGGATGCTCTCGCCCAGGGCTTTAGTGCGGACAATTCCGGCTGGAGTTATGAGATCGCCAACAGCCTGGTGCAGTTCCTCGCCATCGGTGAGACCATCACCTTAAGCTTCACGCTGACGGTCACCGACGACTTTGGCGCCAGTGATTCACAACAAGTCACTCTGACCATCACCGGCACCAATGATGCGCCTGTGCTGACTATCGACATGAGCGGCGCGGTCACCGAGGATGTCGATGTCATTAATGGCATGCTCAGCGACAGCGGCGACTTGAGCTTCACCGATGTCGATATCAACGACGGCCACAGCGTCAGCAGCAGTTACAACAATGATGTCAG